>NZ_JBBEGC010000054.1:0-50544 GCF_037401995.1 Saccharothrix sp. CCNWYY140 | reverse complement strand
TCGGCTGCACCCGGGAAATCTGTGGTAGCCCTTCGGGCGGGCCATACGGTGGGGAACACGAGGCCCCTCCCTTGTGGCTAACACCACCGCCGCGCGGAGCGCGGCGAAAGACGCCGCTTCGCGGCGAAAAGCGCTGGGGCGCGGCGAAAGGGGGCTGGGGCGCGGCGGAAGGGGGCTGGGGCGCGGCGGAAGGGGGCTGGGGCGCGGCGGAAGGGGGCTGGGGCGCGGCGGAAGAGGGCTGGGCAAGCGGCTGCTAAGCGGTTACCTCGTCCACCAGCCGGAACCACTCCCGCACCCCCGCCAACTGGTCCTCCAACCACGTCGCCACGTCGGCGGCCAGGTCCAGTGCGCGGGGTGTTCGGGTGCGGCCGGCCAAGTGCTCCACCAGTGCCTGGACCCGCCGCACCGGCGGCGGGTGGGTGGTCGAAAACGGCACCGGGCGGCCCTGCTCGTCTGCCAGCCGGTCGGTCACCTCGTGCAGGAACGGGACCAGCAGCAGCGCTCCCACCAGGCACGGCTCGATCGCGTCGACCAGGCGCGGGGCCAGGTCGTCCAGGGTGCGCAGCATGATCGTGGCGGCTACGCGGTCGGCTTCGTGCTCCCGGGCCCAGCCGATCGACCAGGCGTCCAGCGCGCCCACCGGGGTGTCCGGGTCGGTGACCCTGCGCGCGGTGACCAGGTGACCGGTGAGCACGTGTGCCAGCTCGTGCGCGATGACGAACTGGGTGGCCCGGCGCAGCATCAGCCCGACCAGGGCCAGGCGCTGGCCGGACAGCTCGGGCAGCGGCCGGGCGGACACGGCGCCGTTTCCGTAGAGGTAGGCGTTGACGGCTTCAGCCAGGGCGTAGGAGGCCTGGTCTGGGGTCAGCAGGGGCGGGGTGCCGTAGGCGGGCAGCACGCCGGTCATGATCTTCAGCACAGCGGCGGACAGGTCCAGCAGGCCGGTGTTGACCAGGACCAGCACGCCCCGGCCGGGCACCGGCACGCTGATGCCGTCCAGGGTGCCGGTCGGGAACACCCCGGCCAGCACCGGCGTGCGGACGCTCCAACCGGCCGCGTCGGCCAGGTGCAGGACCTCCGGCTGGCAGGCGTCGAGGGTGGCCTGGAGGTCGCGCAGGTGGGCCGACCGGTAGCCGGCGGGGCGGGTGCGGACGTCGGCGAGCCTGGTCAGGCGGGTGCGCAGCGGTTCGGCCGCGACCTGGGTCCACGTGTGGTAGCGGTCCTCGTGCGGGCCGTTCGGGTCGGGTGGGCCGAGGCGGTCGGCGACCCGCCGGTCGCGCAGCAGCTCCACGTGCCTGGCCCGCAACTCCTCGACCGTCATCCGTACCTCCCGTCACCTGGGATAGTCGCGGAAACCCCGGCCGGGGTACGGGCGCGCGGCCACTACCACTCCCCTGGACCAACGACAACACCCTCCCCCTGCGTGACGATGGTGGTTTCGTGATGGATGCTGGGAGGACGTTCTCGCTTTCGGGCTAGCTGGAGGTTCGACGTTGCGCCGACTGGCCGCGGCTGTGCTCACCGGGACCGCGCTGCTGTCCGGCTGCGCGACCGGGGACGGCTCCGGAGACCCGTTGCAGGTGGCCGCGACCTTGGAACCGGCCACACCGGCGGAGTCACCGCAGGTCACGGCCACGCCCGAGGGCACGGTCCTCCCGATGCGCGCGGCGAGCGCCGTCGCGGTGCTGCCCGGGTACGTGGCGGTGGCGCTGTCGGACCCGCCCTCGGTGGCGCTGCACCCCCTGGACAACCTGGCCGCCCCGCGGGTCGTGCCGCTGCCCGGGGTCGCGGAGCGCCTGGTCGTGGCAGGTGACGCGGTGGAGGCGCCGGTGCCCGGCGGCGGTGTCGTGGTGACCGTGCGGACCGACGGCACCACGTCGTCGCGGCCGGTCGACGGCGGCCCGGTGGACGTGGCGCTGGTCGACGGCAAGGCGGTGGTCGCGCGCCGGGACGCCAAGGTGCTGGACGTGGCGGGCCGCGCGGTGACCGGGGTGTCCAGCCCGGACCGGCTGGTCGCGGTGGGCGACCACGCCGTGGTGCTGGACCGGCCGCGCAGCGCGGTGTTCGACGTGGACCTGGGCGCGGAGCCGAAGCTGGGCGCGGGGCTGCGCGCCGGCGAGGGCGCGACCACGGCGGTGGCCGACCGGTTCGGCCGGGTGCTGGTCGTGGACACCCGCGGCGGCGAGCTGATGGCGTTCTCGGTGCGCCCGCTGATCATGCGGCAGCGCTTCCCGCTGCCCGGCGCGCCCTACGGGATGGCCTACGACGAGCGGCGGGACCTGTTGTGGGTCACGCTCACCGAACGCAACGAGGTGGTGGCGTTCGACGTCGCGGGTGGCGAGCCGGTGGAGAAGCACCGGTACGCCACGGTCCGCCAGCCGGATTCGGTGGCGGTGGACCCGGGCAGCGGGCGCGTGTTCGTCGCGTCCGGAGACGGCCAAGGGATGCAGGTGATCGGGTCATGAACGAAGGGGTGGTCGACGGGGACTGGGAGTACCGGCCGCTGCGCCTGCCGGCCGGCGTCTCCCGTCGCACGGCGACGACGCAGTTGGCGATCCACGCGGAGTTCGCGGGCTGGGAGCTGTCGCGGACCCTGCTGTTCGGCGACGGTTCCCGCAAGGTCTGGCTGCGCCGCAAGCGGACGGCCGCCACCCTGCCCGGCGTGATCACCTGATCACGCCGGGGGTGACGCGGCGGGGACCTCAGCCGGTCACGCCGAGCTGAGCCGCGAAGGCGGCGGTGTCGTAGTACTCCCGGCAGGCCGCGACGAGCCCGGTCCCGGACAGTTCGCACACGACGGCAAAAGGTGTTTCGAACGACTTGCCGGTCGGCGGGACCTCTCCACCGGGCGTCGTCATCGGGCCGGTGAAGGTGCCTTTGGTCGCACCCTCCAAGACCACGACGTCGCCCTGCTCGACCACCGTCCGGATCTCGAAGACCATGTCGGGGAACGCCCGGAAGAACGTGGCCGCCATCGCCTCGATCGCGTTCCGACCCCGGAGGGGCTCCGGGAGGTCCGGCAGCGCGTAGGTCGCGTCGTCGGTGAACACCTCCGCCCACCGAACCGGGTCACCGCTCTCCACAGCGGTGACGAAAGCCCGCGCGAGCTGCTCACCCCGACCCACCACAACGTCCATGCGGGCCATCCTGCGAGCCCTTGTCCGGCGGTGTCCATGCCACCATCCTGTTATTGCGGATCCGGACGGCCGCGAGGCGGTGGCGATGGACTCACGCACGGAGGACCGGGTGCGGCACGACCTGGCCGCACTCGTCGACGCCGGTCTCGGTGTCGCTGCGTTCTGCGCCGCGGCCGGCCCGCTCGTCGCCCGGGCGGTGCCCTCGTCGACCGGTGCGTCCGACGCGCCGACCTGGTACACCCTCGACCCGCGGTCGCTGGTGGTCACCGGCGTGCACGGGCCTCAATGCGTGCTCGACACCGCCGCGCAGATGCGCTGGGAGTACCTCGACGACGACGTGAACAAGTCGATCGACGTCGTGCGGAACCCGACCGGGGTCCAGACCCTCGCCGAGGTCACGGACGGCGATCCCTGGCGCAGCCCGATCTACCGCGACTACATGCACGACCACGACCTCGCCCAGGAGATGGTGGTGGCGTTGCGCGGCACCGACGGGCGGGTCTGGGCCACCGTGCGCCTCAACCGCCCGCGGGCGGCGCCCGCCTTCGACGAGTCGGACCGGCGGTTCATGCTGTCGGTCGCGCCGTGCCTGGCGGACGGCATCAGGCGCGGCCTGCTCGCCGACGCCACCTCCGACGCGCCGACCCCCGCCGCACCGGGGTTGGTGGTCGTGGACCGGCTGGGCGTCCCGGTCGCCGTCAGCGCCACGACGCGGGAGTGGCTGGCGCTGTTCCCCGGCGGCCCCCGGTCCGACGGCGAGCTCCCGCTGCCCGTCCACGCCGTCTCGTTCGCGGCGTTGGCCGGGGCGTGCGGGTCGGCGGTGCTGCGCGTTCGACTGGTCAACGGGCACTGGGCGACCCTGCACGGCCTCCTGACCGAGTTCGGGACGACCGGCGCCGTGAGCGTCGTCATCGGCCCGGCCGGCCGTGAGCACCTGGTGCCGTTGACCGCGGCGATCTACGGGTTGACCCCGCGTGAGCAGCAGGTCGCCGAACTGGTCCTGAGCGGACATGCCACCCGTCGAATAGCTCGCGGGCTCGGGATCTCGCCGTACACGGCGCAGGAACACCTGCGCCACATCTTCGCCAAGGTGGGCGTCGGCAGCCGCGGGGAACTCGTGGCCGCCTGCTACCTCGGGTGACGGTGCGGGGGCGGGTCGGCCGAGCGCGAGCCGCACCGCCGCCCGTCCCGCCGCAACAAATATTCTTCGCGCTGAGGAATTTTCGCTTTCCTGGGGTGATCGACTACCCCATCCGCACCCCCATCATTACCTGAACGGGTGAATACTGGGCCGTTTTCGCACGTCAGCGCGAGGTTGCGTACCGATGTGCAAAATTTACCCTTCGTTCGTTACTCCGTTGTGCCACCATTGGTCCGTTCGTGCGGAGGAGGGGCCGCCGGACGTGACTCGGCGCAGTCGCGCGGGTCGCTTGTTTGGCCTAGGCAGATCATCAGGGGAGGAAGATCGCCATGTCTACGACCAGCGAGACGGAGTTCCAGGGCGGCGACGTGCCGGAGGACGGCACCACCACCGCGGTCCTGCCGGTGACGCCGGAGCAGGACCAGGAGCAGCACGAACACGAGCACAACCACGACGGCGGCGAGCTGACGCCGATGTGCTCGGGAAACGGCTGCGTGCAGAAGACGTCCTCGAACTGATCGACCCAGCGTGACCGGCGCCCGCCGACCGACGATCCGGTCGGCGGGCGTTTCCAGTTGCGTTCTGTGATGTCATGGACAAGTGCCTGTGATCGCTTCCCGCGACGAAACCGCCGTCATCCGCGAGGCCCGCACCCTGCACCGCGACGGAGTGGACGCGTCGTGTTCGGGACGGCATCGCGAGGCGATGCGGTTGTTGCACCGCGCCCGCGCGTTGGCGGAATCGGTGGATCCCGGTGATCCGGACACGCGCCAGGAATGGCTCGTCACGCGCATTCGCCTTTCCTCGACGTTGTCGGCGTTGATGGCCGACACGGCCGGCCTGGCCGCGGGCCTGGCGGGGCTGGACGAGGTGCGGGCGCTGGTGCGGGACGTGGCCGACCCGCTGGTGCGGGCGGAGCTGTCCGGCAGCGTCGGGCACAACCGGGGGTTGCTGCTGCTCAACGCGGGCCTGCTGGAGGAGGGCGTCGCCGTGCTCGGCCAGGCCCTGGCCCACGAGGAGTGGCGGCTCGCGGCGGCCGACGAGCCGGTGCCCGCGCTGGTCGAGCCGATCGTGAAGACGCTGCGCAGCCTGGGCACCGCGCACACCAACCTGGGGTCGATCACCCAGGCCCGCCAGGACCTGACCCGGGCGGTGGCGTTGGCGACGGAGTTCGGGCTGGTCAACCTGGCCGCCGACGCCAGTCACGCGCTGGGCCGGCTGGAGCTGCGCATCGGGGACGTGCCGGCGGCGCTGCGCCGCTACGACAGCAGCGAACGCGCCTACCGGAACCTGGGCCTGGACGTGCCGCCGCTGCTGGGCCTGCACCGGGCGCAGGCGCTGCTGGTCGCGGGCCTGGCCGACGAGGCCGGCGACCAGCTCGACCACGTGCTGCCCGCGCTGCGCGCCGACCAGGGCGTGGCGACCGGCGAGCTGGCCGACGTGGAGCTGACCCGCGCGGTCGCCGCGTACATGACCGGCGACCTGGCCCTGGCGCGGGAGATGGCGTCCTCGGCGCGGCAGCGGATGCGGCGGTGGGGCTGCGAGACGTGCGTGGCGAACGCGACGCTGATCGGGTTGCGGGTGGACACGGAGGTGGCGCTGCGGTCGGGCCGGGTGCCGCGGTCGCTGCCGACGCGGGTGCTGGGGTTCGCCGACTCGCTGCCGGTGCCGAGGCTGGCGGAGCAGGCGGCGTCGGCGCGGATGCTGGCGGTGCGGTTGGAGGTGCGGCGCGGTGACCTCGACGCGGCCGAGCGAGTGCTGGAGGGCGTGCCGCGACCGGGCCGGCTGACCGCGATCGACCACCGGATGCTGCGCCGGCTGTGCCGGGCCGAACTGGCCGCCGCGCGGGGTCGGCGCACGGCCGCGTTCGCCGAGGTGCGGGCGGGTCTGGCCGAGCTGGACCACGTGCGGGACCGGATGGGCGGGCTGGAACTGCTGTCCGGGACCGCGTTGCACGGGCGGGAGCTGACGGAGCTGGCCGTGGGGCTGGTGCTGGCGGAGGGCAACGCGCGGCGGCTGTTCGCGTGGCTGGAGCGGACGCGGGCGCAGACCTACCGGTACGAGCCGGTGACCCGGGTGGACAACCCGGAGCTGGCGGAGCTGATCGCCGAGGTGCGCAGCCTGACCCAGTCCATCCACAAGGCCCACCACGACGGCCACCCCACCGGCGCGCTGGCGACGCGACGGGCGGAGCGGCTGCGCAAGGCCAACCAGATCGGCTGGCACTCCGGCAGCTGGGGCAGCCCGCGCCCGGTGGTGAAGCTGCGCGAGGTGGTGGACCAGCTGGGTGAGCGGGCGCTGGTCAGCTTCGCGTCGTCGGGGGACGCGCTGGTCGCCGTGGTCGTCGTCGAGGGGGACGTGCGGCTGGTGCACCTGGGTTCGGCCGACGCCGCCGCGGAGAGCGCCCGGATGCTCAACGCCGACCTCAACGCCCTGGCCCCCGACCACCTGCCCGCCGCGCTGGTGCGGGTGCTGTCGACGTCGGCGCACCGCCAGGCCGATCGGCTCGACACGCAACTGGTGCAGCCGTTGCTGGGCCTGGTCGGGGACCGGGACCTGGTGGTCGTGCCGACCGGTGCCCTGTACGCGGTGCCGTGGGGCGTGCTGCCGACGTTGCACGCGCGGCCGATCGTCGTGGCCCCGTCGGCGACCGCGTGGCTGGCGGCCGAGCGCGGCGAGTGGCGTCGCGACGGCCGGACGGTGCTGGTTCGCGGTCCGGGTCTGCCCGCGGCGGTGGGCGAGATCGCCAAGCTGGGCGCGCACTACACCTCGGCGACGCTGTTGTCGGGCTCGCGCGCGACCGTGGAGGCGGTGCTGTCCACTTCGGACGATGCCGGGATCGCGCACTTCGCCGCGCACGGGGTGCACGAGCCGGAGAACGCCTTGTTCTCCCGGTTGGAGTTGACCGATGGCCCGCTGTACGCGCACGAGCTGGCGAACCTGGCGAACCCGCCGAGGCAGGTCGTGCTGGCGGCGTGCGAGTTGGCGTTGAACCGGATCCGGCCGGGCGACGAGCCGTTGGGGTTCGCGAGTGCGTTGCTGGCCAGCGGTTCGCAGATGGTGGTGGCCCCGGTGAGCCGCGTGGGCGACCAGGCTTCGGCGGCGACGATGGACTACTACCACCGCCGGTTGGCCGCGGGCGCGCAGCCGGCGATGGCGCTGGCGGAGGCGATCGCGGTGGACCCGCTGCGGCGACCGTTCGTGTGCCTGGGCAGCGGCCAGGCTTGATCACTACCACAGGTGTGGTACCACACCTGTGGTAGTGACTCGCGCCCACACGACAACCCGCCCAAGCACCCGCACACGCCCGGCCCCACTCCGCCTCCCCGCCTCCGCGCGCCCTGCCTCCGCGCCCTGCCTCCGCGCCCTGCCTCCGCGCCCTGCCTCCGCGCCCTGCCTCCGCGCCCTGCCTCCGCGCCTCGTGCCTCCGCGCCCGGCTCCGCCCGCGCGCCGCGCCCTGCCCCGGGCGCACACCCGGCCCCCGCCTGCGCGCCCGGCCCAGACCACACGCGCGCCCAGCCCTCCCGCGCCTCGCCTACCCGCTCGTGCGCGCCGCCAGCCGCGCCCTCGCTGCCCGCACCGCTTCTCCTGCACCGCTCGGCACTGCTTCCGCGCCGCCGTCTGCGCTGCTGCCGGGGCTGCTGTCTGGGCTGCTGTCTGGGCTGCCGTCTGGGCTGCTGCCGTCCGTGCGCTGCTGCCTGCGCGTGGCGGTCTGCGTGCGGCCGTGGCCTCCGGCCCCCGAGTCGATCGTTGCATGAGGCACCGACATTTCCAGCCGACGAGGTGAGCGAGGGATTCGTCAGCGAGGGGGAGTCAGGGCTGCTCGGTGGGTAGTTCGGAGAGGGCGGCGGCTGGGTCGCGGTTGGGGGTGCCGGTGGGCCACCAGGTGTTGTCGTGCTTGCGGTAGGGGTACCAGCGGTGGTCTGGGCCGTAGCGGAGTTGTCCGGTGTGGACGGTCCAGCGGTTGCGCCAGGTGGTGGCCGGTGGGAGTTCGGCGTCGTGCCAGGCGGTGCGGGCGCGGTTGAGGTCTGGCTTGGGTGGGGTCCACGTGTCGTCCAGGAGGGACAGTCCTATCGGGCCTGCTTGGCGCCAGGCCGCGACCTCGCGGGGGTCGGCGGAGACGCGGTCGGCCAGCGTGGGGTGGGTGGTGGCCAGGCGGACGAGGTCCTCGCGGTCGGTGAGGTGGGGGCGGGTGGCGGTGTGGAGGAGGTCTCGGGCTTTCGCGGCGGCGTCGGCTACCAGGAGGGACAGCACCTCTACGTCCAGGTCCTCGATCGGGGTGAATTCCGGGAGTGCGCCCAGGTCCTCTACGGGTGGGTCCGGTGGGAGGGGCGGGGTGCCGGCGGCGTAGGCGGTGGTCGCGAGGACGCCGGTGGTGGGGCGGGCGCCCGCCACGACCTCCTCCTGGGTTCGGCCGCGCAGCAACAGCAGGAGCCACGGGTCGGTGTCCAGCAGCCAGGACGCCTGGTGGCACAGCGCCGCCGCGTGGCGGCACGGCAGTTCCCAGTCCGGGCAGGTGCACTCGAAGTCCAGGTCGCCGATGCCGGGCAGCAGGTCGACGCCCGCGTCGGCGGCGGCTTCGGCCAGTTCGCGCGGCATCTCGCGGTCCAGCAGTGCGGCCAGGTGACCGGCCTTGGCCGCGACCGCCGCGAGGAACCTCGTCCACTGCGGCTCGGTGAACTCGGCCAGCCGCACGGTGGTCTGGTGGGTGTCGTCGGTGTCGTGCACGGCCGCGCTGATGCGCCCGGGGCTCACGCTGATGGGTCCGACGAGTCCGGCGTTGGCGTACTTGCGGCCCTGCCGCAGGGGTTTCTGGTCCAGCGAGGTGTCCTCCAGGGCCTGTGACCACGTGCGGCCCCACCACGTCCGCGTGTGCCGCACGCCCTTGCCGAACGCCGGGAACCCCTGCACCCGAGTGCTCACGACCCGCTCCTCAGCTCGACCAGGTCGGCCAGTTCCGCGTCGCTCAGCTCGGTGAACGCCGCCTCGCCGTGCGCCAGCACCGACGAGGCGAGGTCCCGCTTGGCGCGCAGCATCGCCGCGATCCGGTCCTCGATGGTGCCCTCGGCCACGAGCCGGTGGACCTGCACCGGCTTGGTCTGCCCGATCCGGTAGGCGCGGTCGGTGGCCTGGTCCTCCACCGCCGGGTTCCACCACCGGTCGTAGTGCACGACGTGGTCAGCGCGGGTCAGGTTGAGCCCGGTGCCGGCGGCCTTCAGCGACAGCAGGAACACCGGCACCTCGCCGTCCTGGAACCGCCGCACCATCTCCTCCCGCGCGGGCACGGGTGTGCCGCCGTGCAGCAGCTGCGAGTCCACGCCGCGCGCCGTGAGGTGCTTGCCGATCAGCCGGGCCATGCTGACGTACTGGGTGAACACGAGCACCGCGCCGTCCTCGGCGAGGATGGTGTCCAGCAGCTCGTCGAGCAGCTCGAGCTTGCCGGACCGTCCTTCCAGGCGCGGCGAGGACTCCTTGAGGTACTGGGCGGGGTGGTTGCACACCTGTTTGAGCCCGGTGAGCAGCTTGACCACCCGGCCGCGTCGGGCGATGCCGTCGGCTTCGGCGATCTCGGCCATCAGCTCCCGGACGACCGCCTCGTACAACGCGGCCTGCTCGCGGGTCAGCGCGACGGGCCGGTCGGTCTCGGTCTTGGGCGGCAGTTCGGGCGCGACACCCGGGTCGGACTTGCGCCGGCGCAGCAGGAACGGCCTGATCAGGGCGGCGAACCGGTCGGCGGTGGCGCGGTCGCGGTCGGCCTCGATCGGTTTGGCCCACCGCGCCTTGAACGCGGGCAGGCCGCCGAGCAGACCGGGGGTGGTCCAGTCGAGGATCGCCCACAGCTCGGTGAGGCTGTTCTCCACCGGGGTGCCGGTCAGCGCGACGCGGGCGGTGGCCGGGATGCGGCGCAGCGCCTTGGCGGTGTCGGACGAGGGGTTCTTCACGTGCTGCGCCTCGTCGGCCACGGCCAGGTCCCACTCGACCTCGGCGAGCCGGTCGGCGTCCACGCGCATGGTGCCGTAGGTGGTCAGCACGAACCCCTCGTGCGCGACCTCCCGTCCGCTGCCGTGGTAGCGGGTGACCGGCACGCCGGGCGCGAACTTCTCGATCTCGCGCTGCCAGTTGCCCAGCAGCGACGCCGGGCACACCACGAGCGTCGGGCCGCCGGCGCGGTGCAGGTGCAGGGCGATGAGGGTGATGGTCTTGCCCAGCCCCATGTCGTCGGCCAGGCACGCGCCCAGGCCCAGCGAGGTCATGCGGTCCAGCCAGCGCAGGCCGCGCAGCTGGTAGTCGCGCAGGGTGGCGTGCAGCGCGGCGGGCGGCTCGACGGGTTCGCTGTCGAGCAGGGCGAGCTTGGCGCGCACGTCGTCGAGCCACCCGGTGGCGGCGACGGGGACCTGTTCGCCGTCGATCTCGGCGACGCCGGTCAGGGCCGCGCCGAGGGCGTCGATCGCGGCGACGGGTTTGAGGTCGCGTTCGCGGGCCTTGCGGGCCAGGTCGGGGTCGACCAGGGTCCACCGGTCGCGCAGCCGCACGACGGGCCGGTGCGCTTCGGCGAGCCGGTCGAGTTCGTCGGGGGTGAGCGGGTCGTCGCCCAGCGCGAGCTGCCAGTTCACGGTGGTGAGCTGGTCGGGGCCGAAGAACGCGGGCCGGTCGCCGCGGTCGCCGAGCACGACCCGCGCGGACAGGTCGCGGACCAGGTCCTTGGGCCAGTGCACGTCCACGCCGACGCCGGCCAGCCGCACCGCGCCGTCGCGCAGCAACTCCTCGACGTCGGAGTCCAGCAGCACGACCTCGTCGGGCACGGGCAGGTCCAGCAGGCGTTCCAGCGGCGGGAACGCCCGTGCCGCGCGCCGCAGCACCACCATCGCGTCGGACCGCGCCCGCCGGTCGGCCCCGGCCCACAGCTCGGCCGCGTCGACCACCAGCGACGGGTCCGCGAGGCTGTGCACCTGGACCACGGCCCGGAACTCCTCCAGCCCCTCGATCCGCAGGGAGACCCGAACGCCCTGGTCGGCCCACGTGCGCAGGTGCGGCACCCGCTGCGGGGCGGGCGAGGCGAACACGGGCGAGCCCAGGGCGTGGACGGCCGCCGCGCCGCGCGGCATGGTGTCCGCGACCGCGTCGAGGAACGACCGCACCAGCGGCTCCGCCCCGGGCAGCTCCACCGGGTCGCGGCCGGCCAGCGGGATCGCGCGGGCGTGCGCGGGCATGGCGTCGGCGAGGTCCCGGACCCGCCGCAGGTCCGCGGGGTCGAGCGGCCCGACCCGCCAGGCGTCGAAGTCCCCGTCCGTGACGGCCGGCCGCACCCGCCCGCGCGCCACCAGCTGCAACGCCACCACCACGGCGGCACCCCAGAACGCGGCGGCCGGGTGGGCGTGACCGGCCCGGCGGGCCTGCGACAACACCGGCACGGCGTCGGCCACCGGCAACCGCACCGCGGCCACCTCGCGCTTGGACCCGTCCGGCAACGCGACCACCAACGACCCCGGCACCCCGGCGCCGTCCGAGCTCTGGTCACCCCGTTCGAGGCCGTCCAGGTCGGGCAGGTGGTCGCCGTAGAAGGCGACCGTGGACAGGCGTGGCGGGTCGGCGGCCTCGAAGACGGCCGCACAGCGTTCCAGACCGGTGTTCAGCGCTCCCCCTAGGCTACTCAAGTTTGAGTATAGGCCAACTGGCGGGGTCGCCGGGGGAATTCCGCTCCCCCGCCATCGCGTACGCCCCGCCCTCCAGCCGCGCCAGCAGCCCGCGCGTCCACTCCACCCCGGCGGAGGCGGTGTGCTCCCACAACCCGAACAGCTCCCGCACGTGCGGCGGGTCGGTCCACTCCCCCACCTGCTTGCGCGCCGAGTCCCGGCGGCTCTCCAGGGCGGCCAGGCGCTCGTGCAGCAGGCTCACCGCGTCCGCCCGCGGCAGCGACGGCAGCAGCGCCAACCCGGCCCCGAGCATGTCCGGCCGGGTCTCGGGGCGGCGCAGGGCGTCCCGCAGCAGCCGCTGGAACTCCTGCTCGCCCTTCGCGGTGAGCCGGTAGTCGGTGCGCGCGGGCGGGACCTCCTCGTCGGCCAGGCACCCTTCCTTGGTCAGCTGCTTCAACGCGTGGTAGATCGACCCCCACTTGACGTTGGCCCACTCCCCCGCGCCCCACGACATCAGGTCGTTGCCGATCAGATAGCCGTGGGCGACGCCGTAGCCGCGCACCACGCCCAGCACCAGCAACCGCGTCGCCGACATCGCGCCCCTGCCTGGAAGGAATCGGGTTTCGCGGCCAGCGTAGATCGCCCAGGATGGGCCCGTGGCCCTGCCCGAGATCACCGATGACGACCGCCGCGCCCGCCTGGGCCGCCGGCACCTGCTGGCCGCGAAGGCCGACACCGTGGAGGAGGTCGTCGACGCGCTGGTCGGCCTGCACGCCACCGACCCCGCCACGGTGTTCCTGTCCGCCCGCGCCCGGCTGGCCGACCCGTCGGTGGCGGCGGTCGAGGAAGCGTTCTACGAGCGGCGGTCGCTGGTGCGGCTGCTGTGCATGCGGCGGACCATGTTCGCCGTCACCGCCGACCTCGCCCCGGTGGTCGACGCCGCCGCGGCCCGCGCGATCGCCGCCAAGGAACGCGCCGGACTGCTGAAGTACCTGGCCGAGGGCGTGGGCTGGGACGCCGACCGGCTGGCCGAGGTCGAGGAGGCCACCCTCGCCGCCCTGGCCGCCCGCGGCGAGGCGACCGTGGTCGAACTCGGCCGGGACGTCCCGGAGCTGCTGGAACAGGTCGTGGTGGCGGCGGGCAAGAAGTACGAGACCCGGCAGAACGTCGCCAGCCGCATCGTGCGCGTCCTGGCCGCCGACGGCCGGATGCGCCGCAGCCGCCCGCGCGGCACGTGGATCAGCAGCCAGTTCCGCTGGGCGCCCGCCGAGCCGTGGCCGGAGGTGGACACCGGCCGGGCGCGGGCCGAGCTGGTGCGCCGCTGGCTCACCTCGTTCGGACCGGGCACCGAGGCCGACCTGAAGTGGTGGACCGGCTGGACGCTCGGCGCCGTCCGCACCGCCCTGACCACCGTCGGCGCCGTGCAGGTGGAGCTGTCCACCGGTCCCGGCTGGGCGCTGCCCGACGACCTGTTCACCCCCGCGACCGAACCCTGGGTCGCCCTTCTGCCCGGCCTGGACCCGACACCGATGGGCTGGCAGGCCCGCGACTGGTACCTCGCCCCGGACCTGCGACCCCGCCTGTTCGACACCGCCGGCAACGTCGGCCCCACCGCCTGGTGCGACGGCCGCGTGGTCGGCGGCTGGGCGCAGCGACCCGACGGCGAGGTCGTCTGGCAGGCCCTCACCGACGTGGGCGCGCAGGCCCGCGCCGCCCTGGACGCCGAAGCCGCCCGCCTGACCGCGTGGCTGGGCGGCGTACGGGTTGTGCCTCGCTTCCGCACCCCCTTGGAGAAGGAGCTGTCCCAGTGACCGCATCCCGCGTGGTGGTCGAACTCCGACCGGTGGACGACGCCGGCCTGCAACGGCTGGCCGCGGTCGCGATGAGCGACGCCGACCCCTCCGACGTCATGCCGCCCGACTGGACGCCGGGGGACATGTCGAGCCTGTTGGACTTCTACGATGGTTTTCGGGCCGATTCCTTCGAGATCGTCCAACACGGCGACACAGTGGGGTTCACCCGCATCACCCCGGAGGGTGAAACCGGCCTGTGGGTGGCGCGGTCCGCACGCGGGCGCGGCGTGGGCGTGGCGGCGCTGCGCGCGGTGGTGGACCAGGCGGTGCTGCGGCGCATCCCGGTGGTCACCGCCCGGACGACCACCGCCAACACCGCCGCGCTGTCGGTGCTGCGACGCGCCGGAGCGGTGGTGGAGGTCGACGGCGAGCAGGTGACGGCCCGGGTGGGCGTGCCGCTGGAACCGCCGACCGACCTCGCCGACCCCGTGGACCTGCTCCTCCAGTACCTCGACTTCTACCGCGCGACCGTGCTGCGCAAGCTCGACGGCCTGACCGACGAGCAGCTGCGCACCAGCCGCGTCCCGTCCGGCTGGAGCCCGTTGGGGCTGGTCAAGCACCTCGCGTACGTCGAGCTGCGGTGGCTGCGGTGGGGGTTCGACGGCGAGGACGTCGCGCAGCCCTACGGCGACCCGGACGTCGAGCGCGCCGAGTTCGTCGTCGACGGCGACACCGCCGACGAGGTGCGGGCGTTCTACCTGGCGCAGTGCGAGCGGTCCCGCGAGATCACCGCCGCCGCGCGCCTGGACGACCGGATGGCCCGCTGGCGGGTCCCGACGCTGCCGACCCCGACCCTGGCGTGGATCCTGTTCCACCTCTTGCAGGAGTACGCCCGGCACGTCGGGCACCTCGACGTGGTGCGCGAACTCACCGACGGGGTCACCGGGCAGTGACACCGACGACGACGGTGGCCCCGACCTCGTCGTCCCGCTCGACCCGCGCGGTCAGACCCGCCCGCTCGAACGCTTCCAGCGTGACAGGGGCTTGCCGGTCGCTGGTCTCCAGCAGCAGCGCGCCGCCCGGAGCCAGCCACTCGGGCGCGCCCGCCGCCACGCGCCGCTGCACGTCCACGCCGTCCGCGCCGCCGTCCAGCGCGACCAGCGGTTCGTGGTCGCGGGCCTCGGGCGGCATCAGGGCGATCGCGTCGGTCGGGACGTAGGGGGCGTTGACCACCAGCACGTCCACCCGACCGCGCAGGTCGCGCGGCAGGGCCGCGTACAGGTCGCCTTCGAACACCCGCTCCGGCGGCAGGTTGCGGCGGGCGCAGGCCACCGCCGCCGGGTCGACGTCGGCCGCGTAGACCTCCGCGTCCGGCACGACCGCGGCCACCGCCGCGCCCAGCGCACCCGACCCGCAGCACAAGTCCACCACCACCGCGCCCGGCACGACCAGCGGCACCGCCAACTCCACCAGGTACGCGGTGCGCTGCCGGGGCACGAACACGCCCGGGTCCACCGCCACCCGAAGGCCGCGGAACTCCGCGAAGCCCAGCACGTGCTCCAGCGGCAGCCCCGCCACCCGCCGGTCCACCATCGCCGCCAGCGCGTCGGGCGAGGTCGCCGCCTCGGTCAACAGCCGCGCCTCGTCCTCGGCGAACACACACCCGGCGGCCCGCAGCCGCGTCACGACATCCACGCCCGTACTACTACCCGATGCCCCCACCCGACCGCCCAGCCTTTACCCGACCGACCGGGCGATCGTCGCCTCGATCCCGTCCAGCAGCACGTCCAGGCCGACGGTGAAGTTCCACTCCGCCTCGCGCTCCAGGTAGGGCGTGCAGTCGTCCTCGGCCGGCGCCTCCATCCCACCCAACCACGTGGCCAGCGGGAACCGGGCGGCGAAGTCCGGCGCGACCTCCTCCAACACCGGCGACCGCGCGAACCACCACTCCTCGTCACCGACCCCGGTGTCCCGCGCGGCCCGCCGCACGTCGGCGATCACGTCCGCCGACCCCCGCACGAACTGCACCACCGCCCCCACCACGCCCCGCAGCACCTGCACGTCCAGGCCCGTCTCGCGCAGGATGCGCAGAAGCGTCTCCAACATGCGGAACTCGTTCGGACCGAGCGCCGGCCGCGCCTGCGACACCTGGAGGACCCACGGGTGCCACAGGTAGAACGCACGGGTGTCCCGAGCCCAGGTGGTGAGGGCCGGCCGCCAGCCGCCGTCGAGGGGGTAGTCGCCGGGCAGCTCGCCCAGGACCTTGTCGTACATGAGGTCGATCAACTCGGCCTTGTTGGGCACGTAGGTGTAGAGCGCCATCGCCGTGCGCCCGAGCCGCTCCCCCACCGCCCGCATCGACAACGCGGCCATGCCGTGCTCGTCGGCCACCCCGATCGCCGCGTCCACGATCGCATCCAGGCTCAACCCACCCTTGACCCCCGCCTTCGCCTCGTCGGCCGCCCCGCGCCACAACAACGACATCGACCGACGAGCATCCCCCTGCCCGGCGTACACGACCACGCGCATCTCCTCACGGCAATCGACCAACGCCCGCACTTTACGCCCTAAAGAACACCGAACCAACCACCGCCCCACTCGCCGCCACGCCCGTTTCTGTCGGTACCGCATGCGACAATGGATTCGGGGGCCGGAGGCCACGCCCGCAACCAAGCCGCAGGAGGAACCGCAGGTCAGCCGCAGGGGGTCGAGCCGAGGGCACAACCGGGCTGACGGCGGGCGCGGCACAGGCATGGCGATCGCCAGCCCGGGTGCGGCGGGTGCGGGGGCCACGGCGGGTGCGGGGGCGCGGTCAAGCGGCGCACTGACGGCACCGGCGCGTGACAGGGCGGGGCGAAAGGGAGAGGGCGCGGGCGCTTGCGGCTTCTTACGGCGTAAACTACGCTGGCTCGGCACTTTACGGCATAAACAAACCAGGGGGAAGCAAGGCATGGGAACCGCCGCCGACAGCCACGACGCCGACGACCAGGCCGGCAACCGGACCGACAACCGGGCCGCCGACAGCCACGACGTCATCCAGGTGCGAGGCGCCCGGGAGAACAACCTCAAGGACGTCAGCGTCGACATCCCCAAGCGCCGCCTCACCGTCTTCACCGGCGTCTCCGGCTCCGGCAAGTCCTCGCTCGTCTTCGGCACCATCGCCGCCGAGTCGCAGCGCCTGATCAACGAGACCTACACCGCGTTCATCCAGTCCTTCATGGCCCCCGTCGGCCGCCCCGACGTCGACGCCCTGCGCAACCTCAGCGCCGCCATCGTCGTCGACCAGGAGCGCATGGGCGCCAACTCCCGCTCCACCGTCGGCACGGCCACCGACGCCCACACCATGCTGCGCATCCTGTTCAGCCGCCTCGGCCAACCGCACGTCGGCACCTCCGGCGCGTTCAGCTTCAACCTCCCCGAGGGCATGTGCCCCGAGTGCGAAGGCCTCGGCCGCGTCTCCACCATCGACGTCGACCGGCTCGTCGACCGCACCAAGTCCCTCAACGAGGGCGCCATCACCATCCCCGGCTACTCCGCCGACGGCTGGCTCGTCCAGACCTACGCCCAGTCCGGCTTCTTCGACCCCGACGCCCCGCTCCACACCTACACCGACCAGCAGTGGCACGACCTCCTGCACAAGGAGAACACCAAGGTCAAGATCGGCAAGACCAACGTCACCTACGAAGGCCTCCTCCCCCGCGTCCAGCGGTCCTTCCTCACCAAGGACCGCGAGAACATGCAGCCCCACATCCGCGCCTTCGTCGACCGGGCCGTCACCTTCACCGACTGCCCCTCCTGCCACGGCGCCCGCCTCAACGCCGCCGCCCTCTCCTCCAAGATCAACGGCCTCAACATCGCCGACTGCGCCGCCCTCCAGATCAGCGACCTCGCCGACTGGGTCGCCAAGATCGACGACGAGTCCGTCCGCCCGATGGTCGCCACCCTGCGGGAAACCCTCGACTCCCTGGTCGAGATCGGCCTGGGCTACCTCAGCCTCGACCGCCAGTCCGCCACCCTCTCCGGCGGCGAGGCCCAGCGCGTCAAGATGGTCCGCCACCTCGGCTCCGCCCTCACCGACGTCACCTACGTCTTCGACGAACCCACCGTCGGCCTGCACCCCCACGACATCCAGCGCATGAACGACCTCCTCCTGCGCCTGAAGGACAAGGGCAACACCGTCCTGGTCGTCGAGCACAAACCCGAGACCATCGAGATCGCCGACCACGTCGTCGACCTCGGCCCCGGCGCGGGCGTCCACGGCGGCGAGATCACCTACACCGGCACCGTCGCCGGACTGCGCGCCTCCGGCACCCTCACCGGCCGCCACCTCGACCACCGCGCCCGCCTGCGACCCGACCCCCGCACCCCGCGCGGCCACGTGGCCATCACCGGCGCCACCCTGCACAACCTCAAGGACGTCAGCGTCGACATCCCCCTCGGCGTCCTCACCGTCGTCACCGGCGTCGCCGGCTCCGGCAAGTCCAGCCTCGTCCACGGCCACCTGGCCAACCGCGACGACGTCGTCACCGTCGACCAGTCACCCATCCGCGGCAGCCGCCGCAGCAACCCCGCCACCTACACCGGCCTGCTCGACCCCATCCGCACCGCCTTCGCCAAGGCCAACGGCGTCAAACCCGCCCTGTTCAGCGCCAACTCCGAAGGCGCCTGCCCGCAGTGCAAGGGCATCGGCCTCGTCTACACCGACCTGGCCATGATGGCCGGCGTCGCGTCGGTCTGCGAGGAGTGCGAGGGCAAGCGGTTCACCCCCGCGGTCCTGGAGCACAAGCTGCGCGGCAAGGACATCAGCGAAGTCCTCGCCATGTCCGTCACCGAGGCCCGCGCGTTCTTCACCGAGAAGGCCGTCGCCGCCATCCTCGGCCGCCTGGTCGACGTCGGCCTGGGCTACCTCTCCCTCGGCCAACCCCTCACCACCCTGTCCGGCGGCGAACGCCAACGCCTCAAGCTCGCCATCCACATGGCCGAGAAGGCCGCCACCTACGTCCTCGACGAACCCACCACCGGCCTGCACCTCGCCGACGTCGACCAGCTCCTGGGCCTGCTGGACCGGCTCGTCGACGACGGCGGCACCGTCATCGTCATCGAGCACCACCAGGCCGTCATGGCCCACGCCGACTGGATCGTCGACCTCGGCCCCGGCGCCGGCCACGACGGCGGCAAGATCGTGTTCACCGGCACCCCCGCCGACCTCGTCGCCCACGGCGACACCCTCACCGCCCACCACCTGCGCGCCTACGTCGGCCGCTGACCACCCTGGACCCCGCCATGCCACTGCTGCACGTCACCGCCGTCGCACCGGTGACCCCGCACGTCACCCGCGTGCGCTTCACCGGCGACGGCCTCGACGACTTCCCCACCTGGCCCGACCAGCAGCTCAAACTGCTGTTCCCCCGCGACGGCCACCCGGTCCCCGACCTGCCCGCCGACCGCGCCGACAAGTACGGCATGGGCTGGTACCAGGCCTACCAGGCGATCCCCGAACCCGAACGCCCCTGGCTGCGCAGCTACACCGTCCGCGCCCACCACCCCGACACCCACGAGATCGACGTCGACTTCGTGCTGCACGACCACGCCGGCCCCGCCACCCGGTGGGCGCTCGGGGCACGGGTCGGCGACACCCTCGGCCGCTACGGGCCGTCCAAGGTCTACCACCGGCCCCTGGGCAAGGCGGACTGGTACCTCTTCGCCGGCGACGAGGCCGCCACCCCCGCCATCGCCACCCTCCTGGCCTCCCTCCCCGCCGACACCCCGACCCTGACCTGGGTCGAAGCCCGCGACGCCACCGAGGAACAACCGCTGGGCGACGTCCACTGGGTCCACCGCGGCGACACCCCACCCGGCCACGGCACCGGCCTGCTCGACGCCGTCCGCGCGGCGGAGTTCCCCGAGGGCACCGGGTACGCGTGGCTGGGCGGCGAGGCGGGCACGGTCCGCGCGCTGCGCCGCCACCTCGTCGACGAGCGCGGGTTCGACAAGCGGGCGATCGACTTCACCGGCTACTGGCGGCTCGCCCTCACCCAGGACGACGCCCCCACCGAGGAAGACCTGGCCGAGGCACAGGAACGCGTCGCCTTCTGACCGGCCCGACCGGGTGTGGCCGGCTCGTTCCCGAACCGGCCACACCCGGCGTCACGCGGCCAGCTTCGGGAAGTCCTTGCGCTTGATCTTCGCCCGCCGCCCGTCCGGGTGGTGGAACACGATCCCCTCCGCCAGGTTCCCCGGCGAGTACCGGCTCTCCAAAGTGGACAGGAACTCCCGCAGTTCCTCGTACCCGCGCGGAACGTCCTCGTAGACCGGCGCGGTCGTGTTGAACGGCACGCACAGGTGGTCGTCCAGGCCCATCGGGTTGCCCTGGATGCGCGGACCCAGCGCCTCGCACGAGTGCTCGCCGTCCGGCCAGCCCGACACGTCGGTGCCGTGCGCCGCCGCCAGGATCCACTTGTCCTCGGCCGAGTCGGCGGAGGTGTCGACGTACCACCCGTCGACGATGCCCAGCGCCTTCTGCTCCTTGCCCGGGTTGCGCCGCTTCTCGACGCGCACCAGGTGACCGGACCGCACGGTGAGCCGCACGTTGGTCCCGTCGAGCTTCTCGGTGCCCACACCTTCACCCGCGAACACCCAAGCGCACTCGGGCTTCGGCCGGTCGGTGACCCGGAACCGGTCGTCGCGCTCGAACAGCGTCGGGATCTTCTCCACGACTGGTCCCCCTCTCGTTCGTCCACTCAGCAACAACTCGTGGCTGACGACCCCGGTGGACAGCCCGGCCGCCAAGCGCCGCACCAGGTCCGCCACCGGCACGTCCGCGTCGGCCGCGGCGTGCTTGAGCGCCCTCTTCTCCTCCGGCGAGATCCACGCGACGAGCCGGGACCACCCCTCGGGCGGTGTCCAACGCGCCAACCGGTCCGGGTCGTTGCGGGGCCTGCCCCGTCCCCTGCCGTCTGCCACGCCGGAACCGTAGCGATGTTGTGCAAGTTGGCACAACAGATATTCGAGGACTGATTTCAGTCAACACTGAAGTCATCAAGTATAGTGATCAAAGCATGGAATCAGCTGGAATAGTGATCGGAGCGCGCGTTCGGGAACCCGCAGGCGGTGCCACGGTCGGCCGATTGTCGCCCCGCCCCACCTGCTCTAACGTTGCCGATCACGTCCGCGCGAACGTGTAGAGAACTCCGCTCTCCGGCCGACCCACCGCCGCAACGGGTCGCCGGACCCTGCATGAGGGAGACCCTGCCATGCGCGGAAATCGAACACCCCTGCTCGCGTTATCCACGGCCGCGGTGACGGCCCTCGCGTTGGCCGGCACGGCCACGCCCGCCGCGGCCGAAGCCGAGGTCCTCGGCGCGGACAACCCGCGTGCGATCAAGGACAGCTACATCGTCGTCTTCAACGACCTGGCCGCCCAGAGCGTCGACGCGCTCACCACCGACCTGAGCGCCAAGTACTCCGCCAAGGTCGACCACACCTACCGGCACGCCCTGCGCGGCTTCGCCGGCACGCTCACCGAGCGCGCCGCCCGCCGCCTGGCCGCCGAACCGTCGGTGGCCTACGTACAGCAGAACGGGACCGTCGAGGCCCTCGACACCCAGCCCAACCCGCCGTCGTGGGGCCTGGACCGCATCGACCAGCAGAACCTGCCGCTGGACTCGTCCTACACCTACCCCACCACGGCGTCGAACGTCACCGCGTACATCATCGACACCGGCATCCGCACCACCCACCAGGACTTCGGCGGACGCGCGGTGTGGGGCACCAACACCGTCGACAGCAACAACACCGACTGCAACGGCCACGGCACGCACGTCGCTGGCACGGTCGGCGGCTCCGCCTACGGCGTGGCCAAGGGCGTCCGGCTGGTCGCGGTGAAGGTGCTGAACTGCCAGGGCTCGGGCTCGTTCGCCGGGGTCGCGGCGGGCATCGACTGGGTCACCGGCAACCACACCTCCGGCCCGGCCGTGGCCAACATGAGCCTCGGCGCGCAGGGCAGCGACGCCACCACCGAGAACGCGGTGCGCAACGCCATCGCCGACGGCGTCACCTTCGCGATCGCCTCGGGCAACTCCAACGCCGACGCGTGCAACTTCACCCCGGCGCGGGTCGCCGAGGCGGTCACCGTCAACGCGTCGACCAACACCGACGCGCGCGCCTCCTTCTCGAACTTCGGCACCTGCACCGACATCTTCGCGCCGGGCCAGAACATCACCTCGGCGTGGATGACCAACGACACCGCCACCAACACCATCTCCGGCACCTCGATGGCGGCCCCGCACGTGGCCGGCGGCGCGGCGCTGCTGCTGGGCGTGACGCCGACCCTGACCCCCGCCCAGGTGCAGAGCCAGCTCATCGCGAACTCCACCACCGGCAAGATCACCAGCCCAGGAACCGGCTCGCCCAACCGCCTGCTGTTCGTCAACACCGGCGGCTCGGTGCCCGGCAGCCCGACGGTCACCCCGCCCGGCAGCCAGACCGGCACCGTGGGCACGGCGACCAGCCTCCAGCTCAAGGCCACCGGCGGCACCCCCGGCTACTCCTGGACCGCCACCGGCCTGCCGCCCGGCCTGGCGCTGAACGCCTCGACCGGCCTGATCTCCGGCACGCCCACCACCGCCGGCTCCTACACGGTGACCGCGACCGTCACCGACTCGGCGGGCAAGACCGGCAGCACCACGTTCGGCTGGACCATCAGCCCGCCCGGCGGGACGTGCACCAGCCCGGGGCAGAAGCTGGTCAACCCCGGCTTCGAGTCCGGCACCACCGGCTGGACCAACGCCACCTGGACCATCGGTCCGTGGACCGGCACCGGCGCACCGCGCTCGGGCACCCAGTCGTCGTGGATCAGCGGCTACGGCTACACCCAGACCGAGACGCTCCAGCAGGTCGTCACCATCCCGGCCGGCTGCACGAACTCGACCCTGTCGCTGTACCTGAAGATCAGCACCACGGAGTACGAGCCCGCGGTGTTCGACTCCTTCACCATCAAGGCCAACGGCACCACCCTGGCCACCTACACCAACCTCAACCCGTCCGGGTACGCCCTGCGCTCGTTCAACCTGGGCGCGTACGCGGGCCAGTCGGTGACGCTGACGTTCACCGGCGCCGAGGACTGGTCGTACGAGACGTCCTTCGTCCTCGACGACCTGTCCGTGACCGCGGCCTGACGTGAACCCTGTGGGGGCGGTGTCTTCGGCGCCGCCTCCGGCGTCGCGGCTCGGCCGCGCGAAAGTCGGCCCATCGAGCCGCTTCCGCTCTGATCGAAAGACGTGATCGGAGCGGAAGCGGCTCGACAGGCCGACGCGGCCTCGCAGGTAACGTGTCGACATGGCAGGTCGGTCGTCCGGTCGAGGGGTGCTGGAGAAGGCGCTGGGCGTGCTCGACGCCTTCGAGGGCCGCCCGGACGGTCTGCGCCTGGCCGACCTGGCCCGGCACAGCGGTCTCCCGGTGACCACGGTCCGCCGGCTGGCCACCGACCTGGTCCAGCGGCAGGTGCTCGAACGGCTCCCCGACCGCCGGTACGTCGTCGGCCGCCGGCTGTGGCAGCTGGGTCTGCTCGCCCGCGTCCAGGGCGGGTTGCGGGACGTGGCGCTGCCCTTCCTCCAGGACCTGTACGAGGCCACGCGCGAGAACGTGCACCTGGCCGTCCGCGACGGCGAGCACGCGCTCTACCTGGAACGCCTGCACGGCCGGACCTCCGTGCCGCTGGTCAGCCGGGCGGGTGGACGGCTGCCGCTGCACGCCACGGGCGTCGGCAAGGTGCTGCTGGCCCACGCGCCCGAGGACGTCGTGGCGTCCGTGGTGGCGCACGCCGAGAAGGTCACCCCGTACACCATCACCGAGCCCGGCCGGTTGTTGCGCGACCTGGCCGAGGTGCGGCGGCGCGGGTACGCGCGGACCGTGCAGGAGATGACGCTGGGGACGTGCTCGGTCGCGGTGCCCGTGGTCGACGCCTCGGGTGCCGTGGTCGCGTCGATCGGCCTGGTCATGGCCACCCGCCGGGACCCGGTCCGGCACCTGGCGGCGTTGCGGGTCGCCGCGGCGGGGATCGCCCGACACCGCTATTGACCCCGAAACGGCCACTCAGTGGACGTTCCGGCTTCCGCGGGACCCGCTCGTCCGGCGAGGCTCGGGGGCATGCGCACCCAGGTCGCCATCGTCGGCGCCGGCCCCGCCGGCCTGCTGCTCTCCCACCTGCTCTCGCTGCGGGGCGTGGACTCCGTGGTCGTGGAGAACCGGTCCCGCGCCTACGTCGAGGCCCGCATCCGGGCCGGCGTGCTGGAGCAGGACACCGTGGACCTGCTCGTCGACTCGGGGCTGGGCGACCGGCTCAAGTCGGTGGGGCTGCGGCACGACGGCGTGCACCTCCAGTGGCCCGGCGAGCGCCACCGCATCGACTTCCAGGCGTTGACCGGCCGGTCGGTGTGGGTCTACGGGCAGACCGAGGTGGTCAAGGACCTGCTCGCCGTGCGCGGGGACGCCGTGCACTTCGAGGTCTCCCAGACCACCCTGCACGACGTCGACAGCAGCCGACCGTCGGTGTCCTTTGTGGACGCCGACGGCACGCGGCAGGTCGTCGAGGCCGACTTCGTGGTCGGCGCGGACGGCTTCCACGGCGTCAGCCGCCCGAACATCCCGAACCTGCGCACCTGGGAGCGCGACTACCCGTACGGGTGGCTGGGCATCCTGGCCGAGGTGCCGCCGTCCACCGACGAGCTGATCTACGCGTGGCACCGGCGCGGGTTCGCCATGCACAGCATGCGCTCCCCCACCCTGAGCCGCCTGTACCTCCAGGTCGACCGGGACGAGGACGTGGCGGACTGGTCGGACGACCGCGTGTGGACCGAGCTGAGCACCCGCATGGCGCTGGACGGCTGGACCCTGCACACCGGCCCGATCGTCGACAAGGGCATCACGCCGATGCGCTCGTTCGTCAGCGCCCCCATGCGCCACGGCCGGTTGTTCCTGGTCGGGGACGCGGCGCACATCGTGCCGCCGACCGGCGCGAAGGGCCTCAACCTGGCGGTGGCCGACGTGGCCCTGCTGTCCCGCGCGTTGACCGCGTTCTTCGCCGAGGGCCGGACGGACCTGCTGGACACCTACGGGGACCGGGCGCTGCGCCGGGTGTGGCGGTGCACGCACTTCTCGTGGTGGATGACGTCGATGCTGCACGTCACCGGGGACGACATGGACCGAGAACTCCAGCTGTCCCAACTGCGGTACGTGTGCTCCTCCCCCGCCGCCGCGACCAGCTTGGCCGAGAACTACGTGGGTCTGCCCCACGAGCTGTGAGCACAGCCGGGTCAGTCGGCGGCGCGACGCGGAGCCTCGAGGTCCGGGTCGTCCGCCGAACCCCCGCCCGCAGGGGACAAGCCGCGCACGGCCAGGAGCGGGAACACCAGGACGGTGACCATGCTCGCGCCGACCAGCGCCGCCGCCGTGCCGGCGGCCATCACCCCGGTCTGGGTGCCGATGGTGGTGAGCGCGACGACGATCGGCAGGGCGGTCGAGCCGAGCAGCGCCAGGCGGCGGGTGTCGCGGCGGTCGAGGTCGTCGCGGTGCAACAACAGGATCGGGAGGCCCCGCACCACGAAGAACAGTCCGACGAAGACCGGCACCAGCGCCAGCGCCATCGGGTCGGCGAGCAACGCGCGCAGGTCGAAGCGGATCCCGGTGACCACGAAGAAGAACGGGACGACCATGCCGAAGGCGATCGCCTCCAGCTTGCTCTGCACCACCTCCGCCTCGCGCGGGTCGTCGGTGTTCAGGGCCAGCCGGACGACGATGCCCGCGACGAACGCGCCGAGCAGCACGTCGAGGCCGAGTTCGTAGGCCACCCACAGCATCGCGACGATCACGAAGACGGCGAACCGGATCGCGAGTTGGACGCTGGTGCCCAGGGTGATGGTGACCAGCCGGCCGATCCACTCCGACCGGGGTCGCAACGCGAGCCACACCGCGATGACCGCGACCACCGCGAAGGCGCTCAACAGCAGCCCGCTGCGCTCGGGCGCCTGCCCGGACAGCAGCAGCGCGATCGCGATGATCGGCCCGAACTCGCCGAACCCGCCGACCGCGAGCACGCGCGGGCCGAGCCGGGTGCCGAGCAGACCGCGGTCGCGCACGATCGGCAGGATCGTGCCCAGCGCGGTCGTGGTCAGGGCGAGCCCGGTCACCAGGGATCCGAACGTGAACCCGTGCACCGCGAGGCCGAAGGCCAGACCGAGCGCGAGCGAGCACAGCCAGCCGATCCCGGCGAGCTTCAGCGGTCTGCCCTTGATGCGCGAGAACTCGATCTCGTAGCCCGCGAGGAACATCAGCATCGCCAGGCCGAGGTCGGCGACGAACGTGACCAGTCGGCCTTCCTGCGCCCACCCCAGGACCTGGGGCCCGATGAGGACGCCGAGGACGATCTCCAGCACCACCGACGGGATCGGCACGAACCTGGCCACCCGGTCGGCGACCAGCGGCGCCACCACCACGACCGCGAACACGATCACCAGCGTGTCCATCATCGTGTCGTCGCCGGTCATGTCACCGCCCGGGTCGGGTCCGCGTCCCGTTCAGCGTCGATCACCGGGCAGCACCGCGCCGGCGCAACCACTCGAAGGGGGACCGGCCCTCGACGATCAGCCCAGCACGAACGGGAGGTGGTCGGCCAGGCTGCCCAGGTCGGCGCGCTCCTGGTCGGTCGGGGTGCGGCGGCCGGTGGCGATCAGGAGTGCGTCGGTGTCGGAGAAGGTCGTCGGGAAGGCGGTGCCGGCGATGTGCTCGAGCATCTCGCGGGTGCGGGCCAGGCCCGCCGCCGGTGGGCCGTCGACGCCGGGCAGGTGGGCGACCAGGTCGAGGTGGTGCAGGGTCCATTCCAGGACGTAGGCGTCGAGGTAGTCGCCGGCGGTCAGGACCTGGTCCTGGGTGCTCACGCGCGCGGTGCGGTCGGCCAGGTCCGCCGCCCGGCCGGCGGCGGACCCGACGTCGTCGAGGTGGAACTTCAGCAGGGCCGGGTCCTGGTAGGCGGCGGCCAGGCGGACGACCAGGGCGTCCAGGGGGTCGTCGCCGGTGGGCGGGGTGTGGCTCACCCGCCAGTAGGTGACGGCGTCGCGGGTCGGTTCGGCGTCGGTCGGGGTCACCAGGGTGATGAGGACGTCCTGGGCGTCGATGACCAGGTGGCACACCAGGTCCCGGACCAGCCAGCCGCGGCAGCCCGACGGGCGGGCGAAGTCCTCGTCCGCGAGACCCGCCACCGCCTCGCGCAGCGCCGACCACGAGCGTGAGAAGAGATCCACACTCACAACGGTGTCACGGTGCCCTTCCCGCCGTCCACGCGGACGCGGTCGCCGGTCTTGATGCGGGTGGTCGCGTTGCCGCAGCCCACCACGGCCGGGATGCCCAGCTCCCGGGCCACGATCGCGGCGTGGGACAGGGGTGCGCCCACGTCGGTCACCACGGCCGCCGCCCTCGGGAACAGCGGGGTCCAGCCGATGTTGGTCACGGTGGTCACCAGGACCTCGCCCGGTTCCAGGGCCGCGCCCTCCTCCACCGAGCCGATCACCCGGGCCACGCCCTCGGCCACGCCCGCCGAGCCGGGGAGGCCGGTCACCGCGTCAGCCGGGGCGGTGCGGGGGCCGCCGGTCGCGTCGTGGAGGTCCTGGCGGCGGTCGGGGTCGGCCGCCCAGGATTCGGGGTCGAACGCGCCGCGGATCAGGGTCGGGTACGGCGGCAGGGCGCGGTAGCGGTCGTAGGCCGCGCGGCGGGCCGGGATCGTGGCCAGCGGGCGGGTGTCGCCGGCCAGCACGGACAGTATCTCCTGGTGGGACAGCATGAAGGTGTCCGCGCCGGTCAGCTCGCCCGCCCGGACGACGAACGCCCGCAGCACCGTGAACCCGCGCACCATCTCCGACCGTGCCCGTTCCCGGCCGCGGGTGGACTCGGCCAGGGCGTCCAGCTTGCTGCGGATGCGGCGGGCCTGGCGCGGGTGGGCGGTGGTCAGGCGTCGCCAGGCCGCGTCGCGGGCCTCGGCCTGCTTGTGCAGCAGCTCTTCGGGGTCCGGGCCGGCCAGGGCCAGTTGGCGGTCCAGCCACGCCGGGTCCTCCGCGGGCCGGGGCACGGACACCTCGTACTCGTCGGCGCAGCGGTGTCCCCACAGCCGGGTGTAGGTCTCCCGGTCGATCTCGCCGCGCCGCAGCCGGGCCAGGCCCAGCAGCGGGCCGAGGCTGGCCAGGTCGCCCGCCCCGCCGTGGGCGCCGGTCATCAGGGCTGTGGTGTCGGCCTCGCCGACCAGCGCGTACAGCTGCCGGCGAAGCTTGGCGTCGTCCATGAACACCGAGCCCGCGCCGGTGTCGAAGATGCGGATGTCGTCGCGCAGGAAGGGGTCCACTTCGGACGTCCACAGTGCACTGAGTTCGGCGGGCGAGGATGTCCGGTTGATCCGTTCACGCAGCTCTTCGGCCCGCGCGGGCGCGTGTGGGAGCAGTTCCCCGATGCGCCGCCGGTACTCACGATTCTGCCGCAGGAACGGCACGAGTGCGCCGAGCGCGGCGCGCACCGTGGCCCAGCGGGAGAGCGGCAGACCTGGAACCTGCACGTGCTCGGGGATGCGGCCGAAGGTGTGCTCGGACAGCCGACGCACCAGCCCGGTCAGCCCCAGCGCCGACGCCGCGCCGAAGACCGCGCTGAGGTTGAGGTAGAACCGGCCGCCGATGTTGCCGGTGGTCGGCACGCCGCCGATCGCCGGCCGGGCCAGGACCTGCGCGAACGACCAGGTGGCCGGGGTCATCACGCTCGGCACGGCCTCGCCGAGGTTCGCGCACGTCCACAGGAAGTCGCCGCTCAGGCTGTCGTTCCACACCTCGACCAGCGCGGTGATCGGCCGTGCCTGGAGGATCGCGATCCGGCCGCCGTGCACGGCCCACTCCACGTCCACCGGCACCCCGTACAGCTCCTGGATGCGCGCACCCAACGCGGCCAACTCCAGCGCCTGCGCGTGGCTGAGCACCGTACCGGTGGCCGACTTCACCGCTCCCCCGACCACCACGTACTCGTCCGGCGTGACCTCGCCGCCGACCAGCGCCTCCCCCAGGCCCGGCGCGGCGTTGACCACGGTCTCGCCCCGCGCCCCGGTGACCGGGTTGGCGGTGAACAGCACGCCGGCGGCGTCGGCGGGCACCATCTCCTGCACCACCACGCCCATAGCCGCGTCGGTGACACCGTTGCGCGCCCGGTACTCCACGGCCCGCTCACTGAACAGCGACGCCCAACACCGCCGAACCGCGTCCAACACGTCCTCGCCACGCACGTCGAGCACCGTGTCGTGCTGACCCGCGAACGACAGATCCGGCAGGTCCTCGGCGGTGGCCGACGACCGCACCGCCACCGGCCCGTCCGGCAACGCGGCCCGGATCTGCTCGGCGACCTCGGCCGGCACCTCCCCCGCCGGACCGGCCAGCCGGAACGCGTCCGTCGTGACGTGGAAGCCGGGCGGCACCGGCAGTCCCGCTCGGACCAGGCGGGCCAGCGAGGCCCCCTTCCCGCCGACGGTGGCCAGGTCCGCACCCGGGTCGTCGAGCGGCAGCACGAATCTCCCCATGCGACCGATGGTGGCACGGTCCTGTGTCGGAGCAGCAGGTCGGTCAGCGCAGGAGCAGGCGCAGGACCGCCTCCGCGTGGGCCGCCTCGGGTTCGCGGCCGGTGATCAGGTTGAGGTAGGCGTAGGACTCGATGATCCGGACGATGATGTACGCGACTTCGTCCAGGTCGGCGGGCAGCGCCAGCAGGCCGGCCGTCGTCTCCTCCTCCAACACCCGCCGGAACCAGCGGATCAGGCGCGGTTGGAACGCCCGGTCGTGGCGGGTCAGCAGGCGCATCGCCAGTTCGCCCTCGTGCGCGAGCCAGTACGCCATGCCGGGGTTGCCGATCACCACCTCCAGGAACCCGACCGCCAGCCGCACCACGCGTTCCGCGCCGTGGTGGCGGGGCGGGGCGTCCAGCTCGGTCAGGTTGAACTCCGCGAGCGACCACGTGACCTCGACCAGCAGCCGTTCGCGCGAGCCGACCCAGCGGTAGAGGGTGACGCGGCTGATGTCGAGCCGTTCGGCCAGCAGCCCCATGTCGACGCGCTGGCGCTTGAGGAACGTCCGCTTGGCCTCGCGCAGGGCGTCGGCCGAGGTGGGTCTCAGGACGGTCATGGCCGCACGCGGGTCCGTGCGGCGTCCACGACCAGCGTCGACGCGAGCGCCACGGCCACCACGCCCGCCGCCACCAGCAGCGCGGGCACCAGTCCGCCGCCGGTGTGGGCCAGCCCGATCAGGGTGACGCCGAACGCGCCCGCCAGCTCCCGGCTCGACGTGATCGACGCCGACGCCACGCCCGCGAGCCGCTCGTCGACCGCCTCCAGCGCGGCCGTGGTGAGCGGTGTGGTCAGGGCGGACCCGAACCCGACGACCACAAGGCACGCCACCAGCAGCGGCGGGTCGGCGGGCACCATCACCACCAGGCCGGCGGCCACAGCGGCGAGGCCGGTCGCGGCCGTGCGCCACGGCCCCACCCGGGCGACCAGGAGCGGCGCGACCGGCGCGCCGGCGATCACGGCGAGGGCGGCGGGCACGAAGAGCAGGCCGGTGTCCAGCGGGGTGAGGTCGGGCTGGAGGTGCAGGGGCAGCACGAACAGCACACCGCTGACCGCCAGTCCCCACAACGCCTGCGCGGCCGTGCCACCGAGAAAAGCCTTGCCTGCCAAGACCTTGGGGAACAGCGGGTGGGCCGCGGTGCGTTCGGCGTTGACGACCAACAGGCAGGCCGCGCCGGACAGGGCGATCATCGCCGGCAGCGGTCCGGTGCCCAGGACGGTCGCGGTCACCACGAACACGGCGACAGTCAGCGCGAGCGTGGACCGCACGGGCAGCGGGGTCGGGCGTGGCTTCTCCGGTGCGAGGCACACCCACGCGATCACGGCGGCGGCGACACAACCGGGCACGTTGCCCAGGAAGATCCACCGCCAGTGCGCGGCCTCGCTGAGCAGACCGCCCAACGCCGGTCCGACCGCCAGGGCGACGGCCAGCGCCGCCGTCCACGCCACGATCCCGACCCGGCGGTGGGCGGCGTCGAGGTGGGTGCGCAGCACGGCAAGGCCGGTGGGCACCACCGCTGCCGCCGCCGCGCCCTGCGCCGCCCGCCACAGCGCCAGCGACACCCCGGACCCGGCCGTGCCGCACCCCAGGGACGCGATCGCGAAGCCCACCAGGCCGGCGAACAGGACCCGCCGCACCCCGTACCGGTCCCCCACCGCGCCCGCCGCGACCATCAGGCTCGCGAAGACCAGCATGTAGGCGACCACGACCCACTGGAGGCCGGTGGTGCCCAGGCCCAGGTCCCGGCCGATGGTCGGCAGCGCCACCATCAGGATGCTGTTGTCCAGCGCCGTGACGAAGCCCGCGAAGCAGGCGACGAGCACGACCGGCAGCGGCCGGGTCATCCGAGCGCGGCCGTCAGCATGGGCCAGGACGCCCGCAGCTCCCGCTGCCAGTACTTCCACGAGTGCGTGCCGCCGCCGTAGGCGTTGACGGTGATCGGGATGCCCAACGCCTTGACGCGGTTGACGAAGTCCGGCGCGGTCGTGCCGACGATGGTCTCCCACGGGTCGAACGCCCAGCCGGTGTCCAGCGCGCCCGGGAAACCGTTGCCGTAGCTCATGTACAGGGCGGTGCCCCGGAGTGCGGGGGCGAGTTCGCGCGGGTTGTTGGCGGCCCAGACCTGCGGGGTGAGCGATTCGCGGCCCCACGGCCCGTACGGGTCGAGGCCTTCGCGCAGGACGGTGGTGTAGACGAACTGCGGCACGCCGAGGAACTGGGTGGACAGCAGCCCGCTGTAGGAGGCGGCGGCCCGGAACATGCCCGGGTGCTTGGCGGCGTAGCCGAACGCACCCGTGCCGCCCGCGCTCAGGCCGGCGACGGCGCGCTGGGTGTTCCCGCGGAAGTTGCGCTCGACGAGCTGGAGCAGCTCGGTGGTGTGGAAGGTCTCCCACCTGGGCGTGCCGCCGCGCCCGTTGTTGTACCAGTCGGTGTACCAGCCGGAACGGCCGCCGTCGGGCATCACGACCAGCACGTCGCTGTCGGCGGCGAGCTGCTCGACGTCGGTCTCGCGGGACCAGGACGTGTAGTCGTCGCCCACGCCCTGGAGCAAGTAGACGACCGGCCAACTACGAGCGGCGGTGCTCGACCAGCCGCGCGGCACCAGGACGCGGGCCTTGACGGTGGCGCCGATGGCGGGCGAGTCGATGGTGATGTCGGCGGTGCGGTCGTCCAGCCAGGTCTGGTCGACGATCCGCGCGCCGTCGTCGGCGGTGGTGCTCGCCCCGTGGGCGGGGACGGCGACGAGGAAGGCGGCGGACAGCGCGAGGACGAGGACTCGGTGCATGGGTTCTCCTACGACACGGGGAGCTCTGCGGCGAGGTAGCGGTCCCGGCACGCGGCGCGGGACAGTTTCCCGCTGGAGGTGCGGGGCACCGAGCCCGGTTCGACCACCAGCACGTCGTGCACGCGGACGTCGTGGTGGGCGGACACGGCGGCGCGGACGTGGCGGCGGACCTGCCTCGGATCGACCTGCGGGACTTGCGGGGCGCGTTCGGCGACCACGACCAGCGCCTCACCGGTCTCGCCGGGGACGCTGAAGGCGGCCACGTGCCCGCGCCGGATGGCCGGGTCGGCGCGTTCGGCCACCGCTTCGACGTCCTGCGGGTAGTGGTTGCGGCCGTCGATGACGATCAGGTCCTTGATCCGGCCCACCACGTAGAGCTCACCGTCGTGCCGGACGCCGAGGTCGCCGGTGCGCAGCCACGGGCGCGGGTCGCCGGGCAGGGTCGCCCCGAACACGCCGGGCTTGTCCACCCAGTAGCCGGGGGCGACGTTCTCGCCGTGCACCCAGATCTCGCCGACCCGGCCGTCCGGGCACTCGACGTCGTCGGCGACCACCTTGACGTCCTGCTCGACCGCCCGGCCGCAGCCGACCAGGGTGGTGGCGCGGTCGGGGTCGTCCTGGACCTCCGCACGGCCCTCGGCCAAGGCCTTGCGGTCGAACGGGGTGGTGGTCGGCGGGCCGGTGGCGGCGGTGACGAACACGGTCGCCTCGGCCAGGCCGTAGCTGGGTCGCTGGGCGTCCTCGCGGAGCCCGCAGGGGCCGAACGCGGCCTGGAAGCGGGCGATCGTGGCGGCGTGGACGGGTTCGCTGCCGTTGATCAGGGCGGCCACGCCGGTCAGGTCCAGGCGGGCCCGGTCGTCGTCGGTGGTGCGGCGGACGCACAGGTCGTAGGCGAAGTTCGGGGCGGCGCTGATCGCGTTGGGCTTGCCGTGCAGGGCTTCCAGCCAGCGGGCCGGGCGGTAGAGGAAGTCGAGCGGGTCCAGCAGGGTGGCCTCGACGCCGGTGAGCAGGGCGACGCCGAGGCCGAGCACCAGGCCCATGTCGTGGAACAGCGGCAGCCAGCTCACCGGGGCGGCGGGCGCGTCGCGCAGGCCGTAGGCGGTGAGGGCTTGGCGGACGTTGACCTGGAAGTTCCGGTCGGTGACCACCACGCCGGCCGGGGTGCGGGTGGAGCCGGAGGTGTACTGGAGGTAGGCGGGGCCGTGGCCGGGGGTGGGCGGTTCGTCGCCGGGTTCGACGTGCTGGACGACGATCGTGTGCAGGCCGCGCAGGTCGGTGTCCTGGTGGACCAGCGCGGCCGTGGGGGCGCAGTCGCGGACGATGCCGTCGAGCCGGTCGCGGTGACCCGCGCTGGCCAGGGGGAACAGCGGGACGGCCAGGACGTCGGCGTACAGGCAGGCCACGAACGCGACCGCGTAGTCGATGCCTTGGGGCAGCAGGATCAGCACCCGGTCCTTCGGGGCGCACCGGCGGCGCAGGCATGCGGCCAGGCCACGGGCACGGCGGTCCAGTTCGGACCACGTGATGCGAACCGGCCGCCCGGCATCGGCTGCCGCTTCGGTGGGGTCGTGGTCGAGGTAGGTGAAGGCCGTGTCGTCGGGGCGCTGCCCGGCCCAGTGCCGCACGGCGTCGGCGACCGGGCCGGCGGTGGTGGTGTGGCCCGGCGCGGTGACCGTCATGCTCCAACCCTTTCCGCAGGGGACGACAATTTTCGGAATCACTTTTGTGCGATGTCCACAAAACTGTTTCCAGGTGATTTCCGCCACGTTCGGGTTCGAGAAGCTACGCGGCGGCCGGTAGGACTGTCAACACTTTCCCGAATGGGTGCCGGGTGACCCGAACGGCCTATTGTCGGATAGGGGTCGAGCAGGTCACCCTCTCCTTCGCCCGGCGTGGAACACCGATTCCAGGTGTTTCATCGATTCTGGCGAAAAACGCCGGGAAAAGTTGTCGAGAACCGCACTGGAGGTGTCCCGTGAGCGCGTCCGCGGAAACGGAACTGCGCGCCTGGCTGGTGCGCGCGGTCGCCGAGGTCACCGACACCCCGGTGGAGGAGGGCGACGCCGACCAACCGCTGGCCGAGCTGGGCCTGTCCTCGCGAGACGCGGTCGTCCTGGCCGGCACCCTGGGCGACCACCTGCACCACCCGGTCCCGCCCACACTCCTGTGGCAACACCCAACGATCACCCGCCTCGCCCACCACCTGACCACCCACTCCGCCCCAGCCCCCGACCCCTCGCACGAGCAGTCCACGCAGACTGTCGTCCCCTCGCGTGAGCAGTCCGCGCAGACTGTCGTCCCTTCGCACGAGCGGCCCACGTGGACTGTCGGTCCCTCGCGCGAGCAGTCCGCGTGGACTGTCGGTCCCTCGTGGGACGATGGAGACGGGGGCCGGAGGCCGGCCCCCGAACCGATCGCCGTGGTCGGCGTCGGCTGCCGCCTGCCCGGCGGCGTCACCAGTCCCGAGGAGCTGTGGCGGTTCCTCCGCGCCGGCGGCGACGGGATCGTGCCGGTGCCGCCCGACCGGTGGCCCGGGTTGCCCGCGGACGTGCCGCGCTGGGGCGGTTTCCTGCCCGACATCAAGGGCTTCGACGCCGAGTTCTTCGGCATCGCGCCCCGCGAGGCGGCGGCCATCGACCCCCAACAACGACTCGTGCTCGAAGTCTCGTGGGAGGCGCTGCACCACGCGGGCATCGCGCCCTCCACCCTGCGCGGCACCCGAACCGGGGTGTTCGTGGGCATCTCGACCGGCGAGTACGGGGCGGCGCAGTCCGTCGACGCCCGGCGAGTCGAGCCGTGGACGGCGACGGGGGGCGCGCTGAGCATCGCGGCCAACCGGGTGTCCTACCTGCTCGACCTGCGGGGACCGAGCACAGCGATCGACACGGCGTGCTCGTCGTCGCTGGTCGCCGTCCACCACGCCGTGCGCAGCCTGCGGTCAGGCGAAACCGACACCGCCGTAGTCGCCGGGGTGAACGTCCTGCTGGGTGGCGCGGTCACAGCGGCCTTCGCGCGGGCCGGACTGCTGGCGGCGGACGGCCGGTGCAAGCCGTTCTCGTTGTCGGCGAACGGGATCGCGCGGGCCGAGGGGTGCGCCGCGGTGGTGCTCAAGCGCGTGTCGGACGCGCGGCGGGACGGGGACCGGGTGCTCGCGGTGATCCGGGCCAGTGGCGTGAACTCCGACGGCCGGTCCAACGGCCTGATGGCACCCAATCCGGCGGCGCAGGCGGCGTTGTTGCGGGAGGTGTACGCGGAGGCCGGCGTCGACCCGGCTTCCGCGGACTACGTCGAGGCGCACGGCACCGGCACCCTGCTCGGCGACCCCATCGAAGCCGGCGCGCTGGACGCGGTGCTGGGCGCGGGGCGCGCGGCGGACCGGCCGTTGCTGGTGGGGTCGGCGAAGTCGAACTTCGGGCACACCGAGGCGGCGGCGGGCGTGGTCGGACTGGTGAAGGCGGTACTCGCGCTGCACCACGGTGAGCTGCCGCCGACCTTGCACTTCGACGGACCCAACCCGCACATCGATTTCGAGCGCTTGGCCGTGGTGACGCGGGCGCGGCCGTGGCCCCGGTACGGCGGGCGGATGACGGCGGGTGTGTCGTCGTTCGGCTTCGGCGGGACCAACGCGCACGTGGTGCTGGAGGAGGCAACCAACCCGGTCGTGCCGGCGGTCGAGGGACCGTGCGTCCTGGTCGTGCCCGGGGCAATCGAGGAACGCGTTCGTGCTTACGCCGCGCGACTGGCCGACTGGATCACCGATCGCGAGCGCTCGGGCGACTGGATCACCGACCGGGACCTGCCCGCCATAGCCGCCACCCTCGCCCGCCGCCGCGGCGACGAGCCGTTCGCAGCAGCCGTATCCGCCCCCTCGGCTGAGGCGGCCGTGTCGACCGAGGCCGCCGGGGTGGGAGTGGTCGACCTGTCGGCCGGGGCCGCCGGAGCTGCCGGGCCAGCTGGGGCCACTGGAGTGGCCAGGGCGGCCGAGGTGGGAAGGGCGGCCATGTCGGCTGGGGCTGGGGCTGGGGCTGGGGCTGGGGCTGGGGCTGGGGCTGGGGCTGGGGCTGGGGCTGGGGCTGGGGCTGGGGCGATCGTGGATGCCCTGCGGCAGGTTGCCAAGGGACGCGTGGAGAACGTTCGTCGGGGGAACGATCGTTTGGTTTTTGTCTTTTCCGGTTATGGCTCCGGGTGGGCTGGGATGGGGCGGCGGCTGTTGGAGCACGAGTCGGTGTTCGCCGCTGCCGTGGACGAGGTCGATCGGCTGGTCGCGCCCTGGTCGGTGCGGGACTTGATCGGCAACCCCACCGCGAGCCTGGGGGATGGGCAGGTTGTGCTGTTCGGGGTTCAACTAGCGCTCGCCCGGCTGTGGGAAGCGCGCGGGATACGGGCGTCGGCGGTGGTCGGGCAGTCGGCCGGGGAGGTCGCGGCGGCGGTGGTCAGCGGGGCGTTGGGGCTTGCCGATGCCGCGCGGGTCGTTACTACCCGCGCGCGGCTCCTGGACACGATCGACGGGGGCGGCGCGATGGCGGCGGTGGAGCTGGCGCCGGAGGAGGTGGACGATCCCGCGCTGTGCGTCGCCGTCCACGCCGCGCCCCGGCGGTGCACGGTGTCCGGTCCCGAGGAGCGCGTCCGGGCGCTGGTCGCACGGGTCGAGGCGGCGGGTGGTTCGGCTCGGTTGCTGCCGTTGCGGACCAGTGGCCACTCCCCCGCCGTCGAATCGGTGTTGGCGGAGCTTGTCGATGAGCTGAGCGGGATCGAGGGGGTCGAACCGCGGATTCCTTTTTACGGCACGGTGTTGGCGGATCCTCGGCAGGAACCGACGTTTACGGCGGGCTACTGGGCGGAGCACATGCGGCAACCCGTTCGCTTCGCCCACGCGGTGTCCGCAGCGGTCGAGGACGGGTTCACGACGTTCCTTGAAGTGTCCCCGCACCCGGTCGCCCTGCCGGCCATCGCCGAGACCGCGCCGGACGCCGTCCTCGTCCCCACCCTGCGCCGGGACACCGACGACCTGAGCACCTTCCACGACAACCTGCTCGCCCTCCACCTCCACGGCGCGGTCCCGGCCACCGGCGTCACCGACGTCCCCACGGCACCCTGGCAACACCGCGAGCACTGGACCACGCCCCCGACCTCGTCGGCGGGCCACCCGCTGCTAGGCGTGCACGTCGAACTCCCCTCCGGCGTGCACGCCTGGCAGTCCGACGTCGGCCTCGACGCGCACCCTTGGCTCGCTGACCACCGCGTCCAGGACGTCCCCGTGCTCCCCGCCGCCGCTTACGTCGAACTCGCGCTCGCGGCGGCGGACGTCCTCGACGGGCCGCACGAAGTCCGGGACATCACCTTCGACCACCTCCTCCCCCTCGCCGACCACGTCCCGATCACGACCACCCTCAACGGCCACACGGTCGAGGTCAACGCCAAGAACGGCGACGAGTGGGTTCGGCACGCCACCGCCACACTTGTTCCAAAACAAGACCCTGAGCCGTTCGCGAGAGTCCACAGTGGACAGGCAGTCGCACTGTACGAGGTGATGGCCGAAGCGGGCATGGACTACGGCCCCGCCTTCCGCACCGTGCTCGAAGCACGCGCCGACCAGGGCACGGCCACCTGCCGCCTACGGCCGCCGGACGGTCCCGACCGTGACTTCCACCTGCCCCCGACCCTCCTCGACGGCTGCCTGCACGCCCTGGCCGCCGCCGCGTCCGCCACGGGACTGCCCACGGGCATCGGCACCGTCCGCCTGCACGGCGATCCGCGCCGCGCCCACACCGCCGAGGCGACCGTCACCGGGCGCGCGGTCCGCCTGTTCGACGCGGACGGTCACCTCCTGCTGGAAGTCCTGGGCGTGCGGGCCAAGCAGCTCACCGGGCTCACGGTCGAACACAGGTGGGAGCGCGCGGACCTGCCAGCCGGCGAGCACAAGCCCCGGACGTGGCTGCTGGACGACCCCGCCATCGCCGACGCGCTGGTCCGTGCCGGCCACCGGGTCACCGACGACCCGGCCGAGGCGGACGGGGTGGTCTTCGTGCCGCGTTCGCTCGCCGACGACCTACACCGGCTGGCAGACGTCCGGACGGGGAGGCTCTGGGTGGTGACGCGGGGCGCGGTGGCGCTCGCCGGGGAGCCGGGCGTGCCAGATCAGGCGGCGTTGCGCGGTGCGGTGCGGGTGATGGCCTTCGAGCGACCCGGGCTGCGAGCGTCCATTGTGGACGTCGATGACCTCGACGTGCTGGCCCGGGAGCTGGCGGCCGACCAGCCGGACGACGAGGTGGCCTGGCGGGACGGCATCCGGTACGTGGCCCGCCTGCGACCCGTGGACCTGCCCGAGGAGTTCGCGGTGGAGCCCGGGGCGTACGTGATCACGGGCGGTCTCGGGGCGCTCGGTCGGGTGACCGCCGGATGGCTGGCGGAGCGGGGTGCGAGCCGGATCGTGCTGTGCGGACGGTCGGTGCAGGACGTGTCCGGGATCGATGCCGAGGTGGTCGTGGTGACTGGGGACATCGCCGAACAGGGCACCGCACGGCGGGCCGTCGAGGCGGCGGTGCGGGGTGGGGTGCGGTTGCGGGGTGTCGTGCACGCGGCCGGGGTGCTGGTGGATGAACCGCTCGACCGGTTGACACCTGATGGGGTGGCGGCGGTGTTGCGGCCGAAGGTGGAGGGGGCGTTGCGGCTGGCCGAGGCGACTCGGGACCACCGGCTCGACTGGTGGGTGGCGTTCTCGTCGGCGGCTGGGTTGGTCGGGTCGCCGGGGCAGGCCGCTTACGCCACGGCCAACGCCTGGTTGGACGCGTTCACGGCGCGGCTGCGGGCCGAAGGGGTGCCGGCGGCGAGCGTGCAGTACGGGGCGTGGGGCGGGGTCGGGCGGGCGAAGGACGTGCGGAACCCGTTGTTGCGGCCGTTGTCGCCGGCGGAGGGGGTGCGGGCGTTGGAGGCGGTGCTGGCGTCGGGGCGGCGGGCGACCGGGGTGCTGCGGTTCGACCGGGGCGCGGTGGTGGAGCTGTTCCCGGAGTTGGGGCGGCGGCCGTTCTTCTCCGGGTTCCTGGCGGTGGCGGAGGGGCCGGCGGAGGACCGGTTGGCGGCGGTGGTGGCGCGGGTGCTGGGGCACGACGACGTGGACCCGACCGTGCCGCTGACGTCGCTCGGGTTGGACTCGCTGATGGCGATGCGGCTGCGCAACGCGGTGGAGCACGACCTGGGGGTGAGCCTGCCGATCCCGTTGCTGCTCAAGGGTGCCAGCCTCGATGACCTGCTGGAAATCGCCGGGGGCGTGGCCTCCGGCCCCCGACACCATTCTCCCACAGGGGACCGACAATCCGCGGAGGACCGGCAATCCGCGCGGGACCGACTGCCTGCTGGGGATCGACGACCGGGCGGGGATCGACGGCAGGGTGCAGATCGACGACCGGGTGGGGATCGACGGGCTGTGGGGCCGCGGGATCCGGTGGAGCGGTGGTTGGTCGGGTTGTGCGGGCGGGTTGGGTTGGAGCTCGGGGTGCATGACGTTGTGCCCGGTGAGGTTCGGGAGGAACTGCTCGGGCTCATGTGGGAGCGGATCGAGGGCGTCGACGGGCGGCTGTTCGACGGGCTGCCGACTGTCGAGGTGGTGGCCGAGCGGGTGCGGGAGGCGTTTGACGGGATCGGCGGGCCGGTGAGGGTGTTGCGGGAAGGGGGCGCGGGGGTGCCCTTGCACCTCTTTCACCCTGCCGGCGGCCCTACGACCGTCTACCGGCCGCTGGTGGAGTTGCTGGACGACCGGCCCTGTTACGGGTACGAGCGGGTGGACTCCGTGGCGGACATCCCGGGGAAGGCGCGGCACTACGTGCAGTTGGTGCGATCCGTGCAGCCCGGAGGGCCGTACGTCTTGGGTGGGTGGTCGTTCGGCGGGTGTCTGGCGCACGAAGTGGCTTGTCAGCTGGTCGAGGCCGGTGAGCGGGTCGACGTGGTGGTGATGATCGACACCGTTCGGCCGTTGCCGGCGCCGGAGGTGTCCGGGGCCGACTTGGTGCGGCATCGGTTTGAGCGGTTTGTGGCGCACATCGAGCGGACGTACGGGGCCGCGGTCGAGCTGCCCTGGGCGGAACTGGCCGGGATGGACGACGTGGGGCAGGTGGACGCCGTGCTGAAGGCGATGGTGGACGCCGGGGTGGGGATCAGTGAAGGGGCGTTGCGGCATCAGAAGACGTCGTACCTGGACGCCCGTGCGGCCGAGCGGTACGAGCCGCGTCGCTTCCCCGGGCGGGTGGTGTTTTACCGGGCCGAGGAGCGGGAGACGTTGACGACCGTGTTGGACCCCCGCTACCTGCGCCGCCAGGAGGACGACGACCTGGGCTGGGCGGACGCGTGCGGGGAGCTGGAGGTGGTGCCGGTGCCCGGTGACCACCTGTCGATGGTGGACCTGCCGCACGTCGTGGTGCTCGCCGAGCACCTGGCGAAGGTGTTGGCGCAGTAGGGTTCCCCGGCGCGCGGGGTGAGGGCTGGTCCCCCCGCGCGCCGGGGACGATCACAGGCCGGTCGTGTAGAGCAGGCGGTTGACCGTGCCGCCGGTGGTGCCGCCGCTGATCACGTTCGGCGTGGCGTTGGCGTTGAGCCAGTTGTGCACGGTCGCCGAGGACGCGTCGCCGTAGCGGGACTTGTAGAGCGCGGCGACGCCGGCGACGTGCGGCGTGGCCATCGACGTGCCGCTCTTGGCGCCGCTGCCGCCGGTGTTCAGCGTCGAGATGATCGAGCCGCCGGGGGCGTACAGGTCCACGCACGCGCCGGTGCTGGAGAACGACGACCGGGCGTCGGTGCGCTCCGAGGACGCCACCACCGACGCCGTCTCCACCTTGCGCGGCAGGCGGTCGCAGGAGTTGCCGCCCGTGTTGCCGGCCGAGGTGGCCAGGAAGACGCCGGAGGAGATCATGTTGCGGATCGCGGTCTCCAGGCTGGCGTTGGCCGGGTAGTTCCACGACGTGTTGGCCACGGCCGGCTTCTGGGCGTTCGCGGTCACCCAGTTGATCGCCGCGATCGCCGCGGAGGTGGTGGTGCTGCCGGAGCAGTTCATCATCTTCACGCCGTGCAGCCGGACACCCTTGGCGACGCCGTAGGTGTTCGAGCCGACCGTGCCGGCCACGTGCGTGCCGTGGCCCTGGCAGTCGGTGTTGTTGGTGTCGATGGCGTTGTAGTCGAACGTGGCCCGGCCGCCGAAGTCCGCGTGGCCGGGCGTGATGCCGGTGTCGATGATGTAGGCGTGCACGCCGGAACCGTTGACGTTCCAGGTGTAGCTGTTGGACAGCGGCAGGTTGCGCTGGTCGACGCGGTCGATGCCCCACGACGGCGGGTTGGTCTGGGTGGCGTCGAGCGCGTCGGTGACCAGCATGTCCTGCTCGATCAGCCGCACCGACGGGTCGCGGCTGAGCTTGCGCAGCTGCGCCGGGGTGAGCTTGGCGGCGAACCCGGTGAACGCGGAGTCGTACACGTGGGTCGGGGTCACGCCGGCCGCCGCCGCGGCGCCCAGGCCGCGCGCGGAGCGGTCCAGCGTGACGATGTAGCTGTCCTTGATCGGCTGGGACGTGGCGGTCGCCTGGGCGGTGACGATCCGGGCCTGGTGCGGCTCGGCGGCGGCGACCCCGGTGGCCATCGTGGCCGCGGTCGCGGCGGAGGCGAGGACGGCGAGTGTTCTGAAGGCAGGGCGCACTGATCGGCTCCTCGGGTCACCCGCGGACGCGTGCGCTCCGCCGCAGGGTTGACGGAGCGGACTTCACTCGTCCGGGGTTCAACCCAGGAGCCTGATCAGCGTCTCAGCGCCGGTCAACGGTCATCCACTGAATAGCCGCCGCCCCCTTCACGCTCGGTCGACATAACCGGCAACTGGTGAGGAGCGGACACCTCTTGTGGCCGTCGCGGCACCGCCAGCCGGGTCATGGCGACACCGGCGAGCACCACGGCCATGCCCACGACGATCCGGACCGTCAACGGCTCCCCCAGCACGATCGCGCCCAACGCCACCGACACCACGGGCAGCAGGTAGCCGACCGTCGCGGCGGCGGTGGGACCCTCGTCCTCGATGATCCGGTAGTTCAGGACGAAGGTGACCCCGGTCCCGAAGACCCCGAGCACCACCACCGCCACCACCGCGGTCACGTTCAGGTGCGCCGGCCCGGACGTGGGCAGGGCCAGAGCGCTCCACGCCGTCGCCGCGGTCAGCTGAGCGGCGGAGATCGCCAGCGGACCGCCCTTCCCGACCAGGTGGCGACCCATGTAGAGGAAGGCGATCGCGTAGCTGGCGGCGGCGCCCAGCAACGCCAGCGCACCCAGGCTCATCAGGCCGTTCTGCTGCCACGGCGCGAAGATCAGCACCACGCCCGCGAAGCCCAGGGCCAGCCCGCCCAGCCGCACCGGCCGCAGGTCGCGGTCCAGACCCACCGAGAACCCGATCACCAGCGACCACAGCGGGGTCGTGGCGTTGATCACGCCCGCCACACCCGAGTCCACGCTCTGCTGCCCGATCGCGAACAACGCGAACGGCACCGCGTTGCAGAACAGGGCGGCCACGGCCAGGTGGCCCCACGTGCGCGGGTCGCGCGGCAGCCGCTGACCGCCCACGCGGGCCAGGACCAGCAGCACCGCCGCGCCCAGGGCGCAGCGGATCACGGTGAGCTGGACGGGCGCCAGGCCGGTGAGGGCCAGTTCGATCCACAGGAAGCACGAACCCCACAACAGGGCCAGAGCACCCGTCCGCAACACCGATCGACTCGTCATGCCCTTCACGCTGCCCGACGGAACCCATCAGGAAAAGTGAAGGCTTCTTGAGCTGTTTTAAGCGCTACTTCACTATCGCGTGTGGACCCACAGCGCTTCCACCCCGTGCACGATGGACGCCGTCCGGAACGCCGGACGCTCGTCGGCCATCCGCAGGTCCGGGAACCGCCGCAACAACGCCGGGTACGCGGCCCGCAACTCCATCCGCGCCAGCTCGGCACCCACACAGCGGTGTGCGCCGTAGCCGAACGCGAGGTGCTGCGACACCTTGCGCGCCGAGTCGAAGTCCAGCTTCTCCAGGCCTTCGCGGTTGGCGGCGCTCAGCGACACCACCACGACGTCCCCCTCTTGGATCGGCGTGTCCGCGATCACCATGTCGTGCTTGGCGAACCGCGGGAACGCCACCTGCACCACGGTCAGGTGGCGCAGCAACTCCTCCACCACCGGACCCACGGCGGCGTCGTCGTCACGCATCCGCGCCCGCGCCTCCGGATCGCTCATCAGCACGATCGCGCCCAGCGCCAACATGCTCGCGGTGGTGTCGAACCCACCGGTGAGCACGCCGTCGGCGAGCCCGGCCAACTCCTCGTCGCTGACGTCGTCCCCGTGCTCCCGGATGATCATGCCGATCAGCCCGTCGCCCGGGTTCTTGCGCTCCTTTCGGACGATCTGCTCCATGTAGCGGAGCGACTCGGAGATCGCCCCGAGCGCCTGCGTCGCACCGCCGAACAGGTCGAACCGCGCCGCCGCCAGCTCCTGGAACCGCGCCCGGTCCTCGTAGGGCACCCCCAGCAGCTCGCAGATCGTCAGCGACGGGATCGGCAGCGCGAACTCCTGCACCAGGTCGACCGGCCCCCCGGCCGCCTCCATCGCGTCCAGCCGCTCGGTCACGATCTCGTCGATGCGCGGCACCAGCCGCGCCAGCCGCCGCATCGTGAACTCGGGCGTGAGCAGCTTGCGCAGCCGCGTGTGGTCCGGCGGGTCGGCGAACCCGAGACCACCGGGGGTCTGCTCGATCCGCCCCACCGCCGCACCCAGCCGCGCGTAGTCGTTGCTGAACGCGTCTGTGTCGGAAAGCACCTTTTTCGCCTCGTCCTGGCCCGTGACCAACCACACCCGGACGCCGAACGGCACCGGGAGCCGGTGGATCGCGCCGGACTGGCGCATCCGCTCCAACTCGGCCGCGGGAACCACCCCGTCGCGCTTCAACGGCACCAGCGCCCGGTCCGGGAGCAGCGACAACGCGCGCGAACCGATCCTCCCCATGACCCACCGCGTGATCGAACGCCGTGCGACCCACGCCACAAGGCCGTCGCGCACCGACGCCAGAGTCGCCATCCCACACCCCTCTTCCCCAGGATTGATCGAACGACGGTAACCGTTGCAGCGAGTGAGGAGCATCGCGCTACAGGCGGATTGACACGCCATGTCGTGTGACAGACGATCTGCAATCGCGCATGTGCGGGGGAAGCCGGTCGGAGTCCGGCGCTGACCCGCAACGGTAGGTCCGCTCGGCGGACGAGCCCGAACGCCCGCCCTGCGCCGCAACGCTCCCGAAACCGTCGAGGTCAGCGGATCGGAGCCTGGGGGTCGGCGACGGCTGTCCGGGGTCCACCCACGCCCGGAAAGGCCCAACCATGTCGATCGGACGGACCGCCGCCGCCGTCGCCGCCGTCGCGCTGTCGGTGCTCGTGGCCACCCCGGCCGCGGCCCAACCCGCCACCACCTCGACCGCCGAGGCCGGCGCCGGCTGGCTGGCCCGCCGGCTCGTGGACGGCGAGCGGTTCGAGGTGGACTACGGCGGCAAGCTGTACCCCGACCACGGCGGCACGATCGACGCCGTCCTGGCCTTCGCCGCCGCCGGCGTCGCCGAGGACAACGCCCTCAAGGCGACCGCGTGGCTGGCCGAACCCGAGGTGCTGCCCGGCTACATCGGCGACCCCAAGGACTCCGCCTACGCCGGCTCCTACGCCAAGCTCGCCCTCACCGCGCAGGTCCGCGGCGAGGACCCGACCGCGTTCGGCGGCGTCGACCTGATCACCGGGCTGAACTCGCTGCTGACCGCGTCCGGCCGGTTCTCCGACAAGTCGCCCTACCCCGGCGACTACAGCAACGGCTTCAGCCAGTCCTTCGCCGTCCTGGCGCTGGAACGGCACGGCACCGCGCCCAAGGCCGCCGTGGACTACCTGGCCGCCACCGCGTGCCCGACCGGCGGCTACCCGCTGGACCTGGAGCAGGCCACGTGCGTGGCGCAGGTCGACGCGACCGCGATGGCGGCGCAGGCGCTGCTCGCCGCCGGCCGCACCGCCGAGGCCGGCAAGGCAGTCGAGTGGCTGGTCGCGCAGCAGCAGGCCGACGGCGGTTTCGTCGACGTCCTCCAGAAGGGCGACGCGGGCACCACCACCAACGCCAACACCACCGGCCTGGCCGCGCAGGCGCTGCGCGTGGCCGGTGCCACGGCAGCCGCGGACAAGGCGGTCGCGTACCTGAAGGCTCTCCAGGTCGGTTGCGGCGCCGAGCAGGCGGGCGCGATCGCCTACGACGCCAAGGGCTTCTCCCCCGCCAACGCCACCCGCGCCACCGCGCAGGCCGTGCTGGGCCTGGTGGGCACCGGTTTCGCGACGCTGTCGTCCTCCGACGCCAAGGCCACCGCGCCCGTCCTGGACTGCCCCGCCACGACGACGACCACCACCGTCGCCACCACGACCACGTCCGAGACGCCGGCCGCCGGGCCGCAGGCGCAGCAGCCCGAGGTGCTGGCGCGCACCGGCGTGCCCGTCGCTCCCGCCTTGTGGCTGGGGACGCTGCTGGTCGTGGCGGGGGCGTTGGCCTTGGTGCTGGGCCGCCGCCGGTACGCCCCGGCCCGCCAGTCCTCCTCGGTTCGCCGATGAGGCTGGTCGCGCCCCTGCTCGCGCTGGGGTTGGTGCTGCTGGGTGCGCCCGTTCCGGCGTCGGCGGCCTCGGAGTGCGCGGGCGTGACCGTGGTCGTGGACTTCGGGTCGTTGGGCGGCGGTGTGCGGACCGGGTGCGCCGGCGGTGACCCGGGCAGCGGGTTGGCGGCGTTGGGCGGCGCGGGGTTCGCGTTCGACCTGGCCAGCCGGCAGCCCGGGTTCGTGTGCCGGATCAACGGGGTGCCGACGAGCGATCCTTGCTTCAACGCCGCGCCGAACACGGCTTACTGGTCGTACTGGCACGGCACGGCCGGTGGGTCGTGGAGCTACAGCAGTGCCGGCGCGTCGGCGTACGACCCGGCGCCGGGCAGTGTCGAGGGGTGGGCGTTCGGCGCGGGCGGCCAACCCGGCATCGCCCCGCCCGCGCCGGCCCCACAGCCCCAACCGCAACCCCAGCCCCAGCCGCCCGCTCCCGCGCCTGGTCAGCCCGCTCCCGGCCAACCCACCTCGGGGCAGCCGGCGGCGGGTCAGCCCGCACCAGGCCAGCCCGCGCCTGGTCAGACTGCGCCGAGTCAGACCGCGTCGAGCCAGGCCGGGGACAGCTCGACCGGGTCGAGTGCTCCGGCGACCGGTGAGTCGGTCCCGTCCTCGGGGGCCGCGCCCACCACGGAGTCCACCGCGTCCGTGGTGCCGGCCGGGCAGGCGCGGGAGGACCGGGGTGTGCCGGTCGGGTTGATCGTCGGGCTGGCGGTGATGGCCGCGCTGGGTGCGGCCGGGTGGTGGATCGCCCGGCGGCGGGCCGAGAGCGAGTCCGGTGGTGCCGGTTCGTGAGCCGGGCGGTGCACCCGGGCGCGTGGTGGTTGTGGGCGTTGGGGTTGGCGGCGGTGGCCAGTCGCGGCACCAACCCCGTCGTGCTCGGGCTGGTGGTCGCGGTCGCCGGGTTCGTCGCGGTGACCTGCCGCCAGGACACGCCGTGGGCCGACTCCTACGGCGTGTTCTTCAAGTTCGGGCTGGCCGTGATCGGCATCCGGGTGCTGTTCCACATCGTCCTGGGCGGGGTGGACGGGCCGACCGTGCTGGTCGACCTGCCCGAGGTCCCTCTGCCCGACTGGGCGCACGGCATCCGGCTCGGCGGACCCCTGACCGCCGAGGGTCTGGTGTTCGCGTTGTGCCAAGGACTCCAGCTGGCGACCCTGCTGTGCTGCGTCGGCGCGGCCAACGCGCTGGCCAACGCCAAGCGGCTGCTGCGATCGCTGCCCGCCGCCCTCTACGAGGTCAGCGTCGCGGTCGTGGTGGCCATGACGGTCGCGCCCCAGCTCGTGGCCAGTGCGCGGTCGGTGCGGCGGGCGCGGGCGTTGCGCGGTGACGTGGTGCGCGGTGTGCGGGCGGTGAAGCTGCTGCTGGTGCCGGTGTTGGAGGACGCGTTCGAGCGCTCGCTGGTGCTGGCGGCGGCGATGGACTCGCGCGGCTACGGCCGCAACGCCGGCCTGCCCATGCGGACCCGTGTGCTGACCGGGTTCCTGGTGTTGGGTGGTCTGCTCGGGCTGTGCATCGGGGCGTACGCGTTGCTGGGCAGCGGCACGCTCGGCGTGTGGATGCTGGTGGTGGGCGTGGTGCTGTCGGCGGCCGGGCTGTGGACCGGGTCGCGGCGGGTGCGGCGCAGCCGGTACCGGCCCGACACGTGGGGCCTGCGGGAGGCGGTGGTCGTGACGTCCGGGCTGGTCGCGGCGGTGACGGCGTTCCTCGGGCCGGACCTGGTGATGCCGACCGTCCCGCTGACCGCGCCGGACCTGCCGCTGCTGCCCGCGCTGGGCCTGCTGTGCGCGCTCGCGCCGGTGCTGATCGCCGATCGGAAGAGGACATGATCCGGTTCGAGGACGTCTCCGTCACCTACCCCGGCGCCGGGCGCCCGGTGCTGTCCGGGGTGGACCTGGAGGTGCCGGAGGGCGAGCTGTGCCTGGTCGTCGGCCGGACCGGGGCGGGCAAGTCCACGCTGCTGCGCGCGGTCAACGGCTTGGTGCCCCACTTCACCGGCGGCGTGCTCGACGGCCGGGTCCTGGTCGACGGCCGCGACACCCGCACCCACCCGCCGCGCGAGCTGGCCGACGTGGTGGGCCTGGTCGGGCAGGACCCGCAGGCCGGGTTCGTCACCGACTCGGTCGAGGAGGAGCTCGCGTACTCGATGGAGTCGCTGGGCCTGCCCAACCCCGTGATGCGCAAGCGTGTTGAAGAAACCCTGGACCTGCTGGGCCTGGCTGACCTGCGCAACCGGCCCTTGGCCACGCTGTCCGGCGGCCAACAGCAACGGGTCGCGGTCGGCGCCGCGCTCACCGCCCATCCGCGCGTGCTGGTGCTCGACGAGCCGACTTCGGCTCTGGACCCGGGCGCGGCGGAGGACGTGCTGGCCGCCCTGCACCGGCTGGTGCACGACCTGGGCATGACGGTGTTGATCGCGGAACACCGGCTGGAACGCGTGGCCCAGTACGCCGACCGCGTGGTGTGGCTGTCTTCGGATGGGGTGGTCGCCGGCGATCCGGGCCCGGTGCTGGCGTCTGCTCCCGTCGCGCCGCCCGTGGTGCGGTTGGGGCAGTTGGCCGGGTGGGAGCCCGTGCCCGTGTCCATCCGGGACGCGCGGCGGCGGGCGGGTTCGTTGCGCTCGATCTTGGGTGCGCCGGCTCTGGTCGAGCCTGTGGTGGGTGCTGGTGTGGTGCGGGCTTCGGATGTTCGGGTGCGGTACGGGGCTGTCGAGGCTGTGCGGGGCGTGTCGTTGGAGGTCGGTGCGGGCGAGCGGGTGGCGTTGATGGGGCGCAACGGGTCCGGCAAGTCGAGTTTGTTGTGGGCTTTGCAGGGCACGGGGAGGCGGTCCGGGGGTTCGGTGGCGGTGGATGGCGTCGACCCGGCCAGGCTCAAGCCCGGACCTCGGCGGTCGGTGGTCGGGTTGGTGCCGCAGCAGCCCGGTGATCTGTTGTACCTGCACACCGTGGCCGAGGAGTGCCGGCAGGCCGACCGCGAGTCGTCCCGTCCGGCCGGCACGTGCCGGGACCTGCTGGACCGTTTGGCCCCGTCCATTCCGGACGACCGGCATCCTCGGGATCTGTCCGAGGGGCAACGGTTGGCCTTGGCGCTCGCCGTGGCGTTGACGCCGTCGCCGCGGGTGGTGCTGTTGGACGAGCCGACGCGGGGTTTGGACTACCCGGCCAAGACGCGGTTGGCCGAGGCGTTGGCGGGGTTGGCGGACGACGGGCACGCGGTGGTGCTGGCCACGCACGATGTCGAGTTCGTCGCCGAGTACGCGACCCGGGTGGTGGTGATGGCCGATGGAGAGGTGGTCGCCGACGGCCCGACCGCGGAGGTGGTCACCGCATCGCCGACGTTCTCGCCGCAGGTGGCGAAGGTGCTGGCTCCGGAACCGTGGCTGACCGTGGACGCGGTGGCTCGGGCTTTGGCGAACCGATGAGCGTCACTGTTCGGCCGCGTGCGGCTGTCGCGTTGGCCGGGTCTGCGGTGGTCGGGGTGGCTGCTTTCTGCTGGCCGTTGTTCGTGTCGCCCGGGGCTGGGTATGCCGGGATGCCTTGGCTGTTTGCCTTGGTGCTTCCGGTCGTTTTGGGGGTGGCGCTGGCCGAGATCAGTTCCGGTGGGATGGACGCGAAGGCCGTGGCGATGCTGGGCGTGCTGTCGGCGCTGGGCGCGGCGATCCGGCCGTTGGGGGCGGGGACGGCCGGGATCGAGACGGTGTTCTTCCTGTTGGTGCTGGGTGGGCGGGTGTTCGGGCCTGGGTTCGGGTTCGTGTTGGGGAACACGATGTTGTTCGCTTCGGCGTTGCTGACCGGCGGGATCGGACCTTGGCTGCCGTACCAGATGCTGGCGTCGTCTTGGGTGGCCTTGGGGGCGGGGTTGCTGCCTGAGGTGCGGGGGCGGGTGGAGGTGGGGTTGCTCGCCGGGTACAGCGCGGTGGCTTCTTTGGTGTACGGGTTGCTGTTGAACTTGTCGTTTTGGCCGTTTGCGTTGGGGGCGGAGAGCACGAGTTTGTCTTATGTGCCGGGTGGGGATTTGGGGGACAACCTGGTGCGGTTGGTGGGGTTCAGTGTGGCCACGTCGTTGGGGTGGGACGTGGGGCGGGCGGTGACGACTGTGGTGTTGGTGGTGGTGACCGGTCCTGTGCTGCTGCGGACCCTGCGACGAGCCGCCCGCAAGGCGGCGTTCACCCGAACCGCTCCCTGATCCAGTCGCCCTGATCCGCCCCCTCCCGATCACCCGGCCGCGCCGCGCCCACCTGCCGCTCCACCTGAACCCGCCAGCCGCAAGCCCGCTGCACCACCCATCGGACCGACCACGCTGCTCTTCCGCCCGAAGGGTGCTACGCGCCGAAGGCGCGAGCCGAAGCGGCTAGCGACCACGGGAAGGGCGCCTGCCGCGCGGCGAGCGCTGCCTTTCATCTTTGGGAGCGCGAAGCGCGTTCCAAAAGCGCGAAGCGCGTCCGAACTCGCGAGCGCGGAGCGCGTCCTGTTTGAACCCGCGAAGCGTGGATTAGGGAAGCGAAGCGCGAGTCTAAAGATTAAAAGAGCCTCGCCGGTGGGCAGACCACCAAGGATGAGGCGGTCTCCGGTGGTCAGTGCATCACATGAGATGATCTTGCGTGATGGACGGAGGCTTGGGTGCGTGGCATTGCGTTGACGGTCGAGGAGCGGGACGAGATTCTTCGCGGGATCTGCGAGAATCGTACGGCCCGCATGATCGCGGTCGGGTTGGGTCGGAATCCGACGGTGGTGTCGAGGGAGATCGCCCGGAA
>NZ_JBBEGC010000053.1:0-50913 GCF_037401995.1 Saccharothrix sp. CCNWYY140 | reverse complement strand
TTCGCCCAGGCCGGACGGGGAAAGAAACCGAGGCCCTTCCCGTGGTCGCTGCCGCTTGGCGGAACGCAAGAGCCCCCGCCCTTCGGGCGTACCGCCTTCGGCGGAAAAGCGTGCCTTCGGCGAAAAGCGGGCGCTCCGCGCGGAAAGCACGCGGCGGTCGAGTGGTGGGTCAGGCTCACCCGCGGCCGGCGTTACTCGTCTAGGCCACCTGGCTCCGGCGGTGCGCCACGATCGCCAGCACGACCACGATCAGGGCCGCACCGCCGGTCAGGCCGGCCAGCAGCATGGTCCACCCGAAGTACGAAGGCGAGTTCTCCCCGGCGTAGCGGACGGTCGCCTGCAACATCGACGCCTGGCCCGCCTTGGGCGACCAGGCGATCGTGGCCGACTCCTCCTCGCGCCCGTTGGTCTCCACGACCTCGCCCGGGAAGCTGATCTTGACCTGGATGTCCGCCCGCTCCGGCGGCACCTGGGTCAGGTCGACCGACCCGTTCATCGTCACCAGGTCGCCCGACCGGCGGAAGTTCAGCTGGTAGCGGCTCGACGACGCGCTCGTGGCCGCCGCCAGGGCGCGCACCTCGTCGAAGGTCAGGCCGCTGAAGAACAGCTGCGTGCCGGTGTAGTTGTCCTGCGAGTACGGCTTGGTGGTCACCCGGCTGGCCAGCTCGTTGGGCACCCTGAGCTGGGGACCGGGGTCGTTGTCGCGCGTCGGCGGTGTCGCGGCGACGATCTCGCCGGACACGCGGTCGTCCTGCGACAGCGCCATCGCCGCGTGCAGGCGGACGCAGCCCGTCAGCGAGAAGAGCGCGAGGAGCATCACCGGCAGGATCAGCGCTGTGGCCCTGGACACCCGGCCATCCTGCCGGCCGGGTCAAAAGTTGACCGCGCGAGTCCGGTCGTTCGGGCCGCTAATTACCTGTCGGGGTGACGCGACGCGCAGGTAACGTGCGATTCATGGCAACCTCTCCGGCCGGCGTGCACGGCATCAGCAACCAGTTCGTGGTCGAGTACGCCGCGGCGGACCCGTTGACGGCGACTTTCATCGGGACCCCCGGCCACGACGACGAGCTGACCGACTTCTCGCCGGAGGGGCACGCCGCGCGCCACGAGCTCGCGCGGCGCGCGGTCGCCGACATCACCGCCGCCGAGCCCGCGGACAAGTCGGAGGCCGACGCCAAGGCCGTGTTCCTGGAGCGGGTCGGGCTGGAGGTGGAGATCCACGAGGCCGGCCTGTGGGAGGGCGAGCTCAACGTCATCGCCGGGCCGATCCAGAGCCTGCGCGAGGTCTTCGACCTGATGCCCACCGACAACGCCGACCAGTGGGCCACCGTCGCCAAGCGGCTCGCCGCGATGCCCGAGGCGGTCGCCAACCTGCGCGCGGGCCTGGCCCACGCGGCCGACCGGGGCCAGGTCGCGGCGTTGCGGCAGGTCACGCGGGTCGCCGAGCAGTGCGACACCTACTCGGGCCGGACCAACGGCAAGTCCTACTTCGCGAACCTCATCGCGGGCGCGGACGTGGACGCGTCCCTGCGCACCGACCTGGAGGCGGGCGCGAAGGCCGCCGCCGAGGCCTACGCCGACTTCGCGCAGTTCCTGCGCACCGACCTCGCCCCGAAGTCCCCGCGCAAGGACGCCGTCGGCGAGGACGTCTACCGCCTGTGGTCGCGCTACTTCACCGGCGCCCGCCTGGACCTCGCCGAGGCCTACGAGTGGGGCTGGGAGGAGTTCACCCGCGTCGAGACCGAGATGAAGCAGGTGGCCAACCGGATCAAGGCCGGCGCCACGCTCGCCGAGGCCGCCGCCGCGCTGGACGCCAACCCGCGCTACCTGGTGCACGGCCAGGACGGCCTCCAGCAGTGGATGCAGCAGCTGTCGGACAAGGCCCTGCTCGACGTCCGGGACGTGCACTTCGAGCTGCCCGACGAGCTGATGAGGCTCGAATGCCGCATCGCGCCGCCCGGCGGTGGGGTGGGCGCGTACTACACCGGCCCGACGCCGGACTTCTCCCGCCCCGGCCGCATGTGGTGGTCGGTGCCCGCGGACAAGACCGAGTTCTCCACCTGGCGCGAGGTCACCACCGTCTACCACGAGGGCGTTCCCGGCCACCACCTCCAGGTCGCCACCGCCGTCTACCAGGCGGAGAAGCTCAACGACTTCCAGCGCCTGATGTGCTGGGTCTCCGGCCACGGCGAGGGCTGGGCGCTCTACGCCGAGCGCCTGATGCGCGAGCTGGGCTACCTGGAGGACGACGGCGACCTGCTGGGCATGCTGGACGCGCACCTGTTCCGCGCGGCCCGCGTGATCATCGACATCGGCATGCACCTGGAGCTGGAGATCCCCAAGGGCGCCGGCTTCCACGACGGCGAGCGCTGGACGCCGGAGCTGGGCCTGGAGTTCATGCTCACCCGCACCATCACCGACCCGCACCACGTGCGCGACGAGATCGACCGCTACCTGGGCTGGCCGGGCCAGGCCCCCTCGTACAAGCTCGGCGAGCGCCTGTGGCTCGCGGCCCGCGACGAGGCCCGCGCCCGCCACGGTGAGGCGTTCGACCTCAAGAAGTTCCACAAGGACGCGCTGGAGATGGGCGCGATGGGCCTGGACACGCTGCGGGAGCGCCTGAACGAGCTGTGAACGGTGGACGACAGGTGCCCCGGTGTCTGCCTTTACGGCCGTGTCACCGGGGCACCTGTTGCCTATGCTGGGGCACCGAGTTTTCCAGGGGGACGTCATGTCGAGACGAGTCGCGCGGTCCGCTGCGGGCCTGGCCGCGGTGTGCGCGCTGCTGTTCGGCGCCGCCCCCGCACTGGCGCAGGACGAGGTCGTGGACCCCGCCGAGTGGCGGGTGCGGCAGGACATCGTGGACTTCGCGCTCAGCCAGATCGGGGCGCGCGAGGACGGCCCCAACGGCTACCCGCTGAAGTACCAGGCGATCGACCCGGCGATCCGGCGGCCCGTCGAGTGGTGCGGCATCTTCGTCAACTGGGTGTGGACCAAGGCCGGCGTGGAGACCAAGCCGTCGATGGCGCCCGCGCCCGGCGCGCCCGGCGTCGACCAGGGCCATTGGGCCACGTACTGGCAGAAGTGGGGGCAGCAGAACAACCGCTGGCGGCCCCTGTCCTCGGGTGAGGCCGAGATGGGCGACGTGATCGTCTACGGCGAGTACCCGTCGATGTTCGCGCACGTCGGCGTCGTGGTGGAGGTCTCCTACGACTCGACCGGCCGGCACGCCACCCACATCCGGACCGTCGAGGGCAACGTCAGCGACCGGGTCGTCTACACGAAGTGGCGCAAGATCAGCGACCTCGCGTCCGGCGCGGGGCTGAAGGTCAGCGGGTTCGTCTCGCCGTTCTGAGGTCTCTAGTCGAGCGGGAGCGTCCGCCCGAGCACCGCGAACGGTCGCGGGTCTCCGGTGAACTGGTAGTGCCGCAGCACGTCCACGAACCCCAGCCGCCGGTACAGCCGCCACGCCTTGCTCGGGCCTTCGGGCGTGGACAGCAGCACGCGCGAGGTCGTCACGCCGCCCAGCAGGCTGCGCAGCAGGCCCTCGCCGATGCCCCGGCTCTGCGCGCGCGGCAGCACGTGCAGCTCGGTCAGCTCGAAGTAGTCGTGCATCCACTCCTCGACCGCGTGCGGCCCGGCGACGGCGGTCAGGCCGTGCCGCACCTGCTCGTGCCACCACTGGCCGACCGCGCCGCGGTAGCCGTAGCCGATGCCGATCAGCTCGTCCTGCTCGCCCAGCGCCACCACGCACCGCCAGCCGTCGCGCAGCATGTGCGCCAGCCACATCGGGGCGCGCTGCTCGGCCGTGCCGGGCGGGTAGTTCATCGCGCTGACGTAGAGGGCCAGGGCCTCGCCCAGCCGGGAGTTCAGCTCGCGCGCGGAGACCTCGACCAGGCGCTGCGACGGCGCGGCGGTCATCGGGCCACCCGCGCCGGTGTGCCGCCGGTCAGCTCGACCAGGCCCGCGTAGGTGGTGGGGAACACGGCGTGCGGGTGCCCGGCGGCGGCCCACACGACGTCGTACTGCTCCAGGTCCACGTCCACGAACGTCTGGATCGGGGCGGGGTGGCCCAGCGGCGAAACCCCGCCGATGACCTGCCCGGTGTGCTCGCGCACGAAGTCCGGCTTGGCCCGCTCGATGGCGTCGGCCCCGGCCAGCTCGGCCAACAGGTCGGTGTCCGCGCGGTGCGCGCCCGAGGTCAGGACCAGCAACGGGCTCGCGACACCGTCCCGGACCGCGGCGAACACCAGGCTGTTCGCGATGGCCCCGACCGGCACGCCCACGGCCTCGGCCGCCGCGGCGGCGGTGCGGACGGCGTCGGCGAGGACGACGATGCCGTCGGCGGCCTCGTGGTGGCCCGCCTCGGCCAATGCCGCCGCCACCTTTCGGATACCGGGGTGGTCAAGTGCGCTCACCTGTTCATGAGACCACGTGCGGGCGGGTTGAGGAGTAGCGGGTTTCCGGGTTACGCTGGGACGGCTCGAACATGTGTTCGAGCTATGCCTTGGTGGTGGGGCGGGGGAAGCGCCCCACCACCAAGTGCCGCCGTCTCCCCGCGGCGGTCGTCGCTGTCCCGACGCCGCGAGGAGGCCGCAAATGTCCACCGCGACCGACTTCCCCTCCATCCCGCTCCCGCTGCCCCCGGCGTCCGCCGTCAGCCTCCTCGCCCAGTCCCGAGAGTGCTTGCGCGAAGCCGAACGAGCCCCCGACCCCGCCGACCGCTTCGCCGCCGCGTACTTGGGCGCGATGCGCGCGGCAGCGGCAGTGCTGGCACTACGCGGCCGACCGCACCGGGGCAGGGCCAAGCCCACCAGCGTGTGGGTGCTGCTGCCCAGGCTCGCACCGGAACTGTCCGAGTGGGCCACGTACTTCGCGTCCTGCTCTGCGGCGCGAGCGGCAGTGCTGGCCGGCATCACCCGCCAGGTGACCCCGCGCAGCGCGGACGACTTGGTGCGCCAGACGGGCCAGTTCGCCGACCTGGTCGACGAGATCATGTACTCGCGCGAGGACGGGCTGTGACCAAGGGACTTCTCGACTACGCCCGCCTGATCGAGGTGGTGACAGCGGAGACGGAGCTCCTGGCGTCGTCCGCTGAGGGCCAACGCCCCGAACGCCAGGTCCCCGCATGCCCCGGCTTGAACCTCGGCGAGACCGTCCGCCACGTAGGCAGCCTGTGCCGAATGGCAACGGAATGGGTCCGCTCAGGCAGACAACCCACAACCTGGCAACAGGACCCCGACCCCGGCCAGTCCCTCCCCGACTACGTCCGCGCCGCCGCCGGTTCTCTGGTGGAGGCTTTGTCGTCCCGTTCGGCCGACGACCCGTGCGAGACGTGGTGGCCCGCGGACCGGACATGTGGCTTCTGGGCAAGGCGGATCGCGCATGAGGCGACCGTGCACCGGATGGACGTGCAGGCGGCAGCAGGCTTGCCGGTGGACCCGGTGCCGGACGACGTGGCGGAAGACGGTGTGGACGAGGTCCTGACCCTGTGGCTGGGCCACCGCTTGGCAGTGCTGGGCGTACGCGGGACAAGAGACGCCACAGTAACCATCCGCGTAGGCGACCGAGTCTGGCTAACCCACACAGGCCCAACCCCATCACAAGCATGGCGCGCCACCCCAGAGGAGACGGAGTCAGCGGATGCCGAGGTAACCGGCACCCCCATGTCTGTCTACCGCTGGCTATGGGGCCGCATCCCAGACCGCGAGGTACGCCCGGTAGGAGACCACGACGCAATCGCCCAACTCTGGGCTCTGCTGCGACTCGCAACAAAGTGACTACGAACGTGTGACACGCCTAAGCCCCTCTCGGACCTGCGACAATAGGCGGACCGGTCCTCACCCGAGCCCCGACGGCACCCCACCCGATCTTCGCCCGATCGAGTGACATGCCGGTTTGGGAACCGATCAGGGACTCACACGTCCCGTGAATTGAAGGAGCGGGCGGCGCGGCGGACACCCCGAACCCCGGAGGCCGGACGACCCGGACACCCGACCCGGGTAGCCGAGCCGGGCACCCAAGCCGAACAACCGAGCCGGACACCCGAGCCGCGAGCTACCCGGCAGGCAGCCGGGCAGCCGGGCAGCTGGGCAGCTGGGCAGCCGTGCCGCGGTCGCCAGCCGGTTCCGGCGGCGGTCGGGTCGGGCGGGGCGGCGGTCGGGTCGGGCGGCGGTCCGTTCGGCGGCCGTCGGGCTGTGCCGAGGTCGGCGGTCGGGCCGGGTCGGTTGGGCAGTCGGGCGCGGTGCGCGTGCGGCGGTGCGTGTGGTGCGTGGGTGCGCGTGCATGGGTGCTGTCGCCGGGAGCGGACTGTCGCCGCCGGGTCGTGCTGGTCGTGGCGCCGCCGGGTCGTGTCGTGTTGGCCGCTGGGTCGTGTCAGTCGCCGGGGGCGCGTCAGTGGCCGCCGGGGCGTGTCAGTGGCCGGGGTCGGGGCGGTTGGCGGGGGCGTGGCTGCTGCCGTCGTGGGGGTTGGCCTCGGTGGTGGCGTGGGGGTGGGGGTGGGGGAAGGACAGGTCGGCGGTTGTTGTGAGGCCGGTGGGTTTGGCGGTTTCCAGGTGGTAGCGGGCGGATTGGGGGGTCAGAGTCAGGATGGCTATCGAGTTGCCGAAGTGGGGGCCGCTGATCTTGCGCCAGCCCACCGGGTCCGGGGAGACGCCTGATCGGTTCGCGCGCCACCGCAGGAAGCGGGCCAAGGGCTTGGACCAGGACAGGGCGAAGATGGGGCGGAAGATCCACGGCGGGTCGTTGTGGATCGGGGAGCAGACCAGTTGCAGGACCTCGGAGTGCGTGGGGGTCGCGAAGTCCGCACGAGCCGCGTAGCTGTGGTGGACGTCGCCGGACAGGACGCAGATCGTGCTGGGGGCCTGAGGGCCGGTGCCGATTCGGTGAACCAGGCGGGCCAGGCGTTCGAAGGACGCTCGGAATGCGGGCCAGTGTTCCAGGTCGCCTACCTGGCGGACGCGTTCGGCCAGGCGTCCTCGTGGGCCGGGGCGGGCGGCCGATTTCTCGTTGAGGGATTGGAAGTGGCTCAGGGCGTGCGGCATGAGCCACGGTAGGGACGAGCCGATCAGCAAGTGGTCGTAGTCGCCCTCGGCGTTGCGTTCGATCCACTCGAACTCCTCGTCGCCGACCATCAGCCGCTCCGGGCCGTCGAGGATGCGGCCGGCTCGGGTGTCGATCACCAGCAGTCGCACCGGGCCCAGATCACGCCGGTAGCTCCAGCGCGTGGGTTTCCGCCCGTCGGCCTCTTCGTCGGCCTCCTCGGCGAACTCCTCCAGCAGGCCCTGCACGTCCTCGCCGGCCGCGCGCACCTTGCCCCACAACGCGTCCCGCGCCAGCTCGTCCGGGCCGAGGTTGCCCAGGTGCTGGTACACCCAGTACGACGCCAGCCCCGCCCGGATCCGCTGCGACCACCACGGGTACTCCGCCATCCGCGCCCGCCACACCCGCGAGGTGTTCCAGTCGTCGCGGATGTCGTGGTCGTCGAAGATCATCGACGTCGGCAGCACCGACATCAGCCACCGGATCTCCGGGTCCGCCCACGACTCGTGGTACAGCTCGGCGTACTCGCGGAACGACACCACCTCGCCCTCCGGCTCGGGTCTCCGCTCGGCCAGCCACCGCTTGACCTTCGGCGTCGGCTCGTCCGCGTACACCTGGTCGCCCAACAGCAGCAGGGCGTCCGGCCACTCGTCCTCGGGCGCGTCCTTGAGCCGCGCGCCGAACGCGTCCAGCGCGTCCGGCCCCAGCTTGTCGTGTCCCGGCCCGTGGTGTCCCTTCGCCGCACGGCACGAGCCGAACACCAAGCGCCGCACGCCCTTCGTCCGGATCCGGGGCGCGGGGAACGAGTAGTCCGGCGGCGGCCACACGACGTGGTCGTCCAGGCGCACGGTGTAAGGGGTCGTCGTGTCGGGCGTGAGCCCCTCGATGACGACCAGCGCGAAATGCTGTTCCCCCACCTGGAACGTGGCGGCCCGGTGACCGGCGACCTCCACCTCGCAAGCCACGTCGGTCTCCACCCACACGGTGGCCGACGTGGCGTCGACGTGCCGCAGCACCGGACCGAGCACCAGTTCCGCCATGCGAGCAGACGTTACCTTCGCAGCATGGCAACGAGGTTGTACGACGTCGTGGTGGATTCGGCCGACCCCGTCGCGCTCGGCCGGTTCTGGTCCGCGTTGCTGGACAAGCCGATCACCGGGGAGAGCGCCGACGAGGTGGACGTGGCGCTGGGCGAGGGCGTCGAGCTGGTGTTCGTGCCGGTGGCCGACGCGAAGCGGGTCAAGAACCGGCTGCACCTCGACCTGGCGACGACGTCGGCGGCGCACCAGGCGAAGGTGGTGGACCGGGCGAAGTCGCTGGGCGCGCGCGAGGCCGACATCGGTCAGGGGTCGGTGCCGTGGGTGGTGCTGGCCGACCCGGAGGGCAACGAGTTCTGCGTGCTGGAGCCGCGCGAGGAGTACCTGGGCATCGGCCCGGTCGCGGCCGTCGTGGTAGACGCGCTGGACCCGGTCGCGCTGGCCGGGTTCTGGGCGCACGCGACCGGCCTGCCGGTGACGCGGGAGCACCCGGAGTACGCGTCGCTGCGCCGGGAAGGCGGGTTCTGGGTGGAGTTCGTGCGGGTGGCGGAGCCGAAGTCGGTGAAGAACCGGCTGCATTTCGACGTCGTGCCGCCCGCCGACGGCGACCTGCCGCTGGAGGTTGCGCGGCTGGAGGCACAGGGCGCGGTGCGGGCCGACGTGGGTCAGCGCGACGTCGAGTGGGTAGTGCTGGCGGACCCTGAGGGCAACGAGTTCTGCGTCCTCACCCCGCGCTGACGGTCACCCCGGGGGTCGCGCCGCCTCCTCCAGCGGACCCGTCGCCGCCGGGCGCGGCGCGGTGTCGGGCCAGGCGGCCACGACGTCCTCCGCCCACCGTGCCCACCGCAGCACCGCGTTCGCCTGCTCCCACATGAACGCGAACACCAGCGCGTTGACGTGCAGCCGGTCGGGGAACGGGCCGCCCGTGGCGAGCAGGTCGGCGGCCAGTTCGGCGTGGTGCGCGCGCACGGCCTGCGCGTCGGCCCGCACCGCCGCCAGGGTGTCGAGCAGCTGCTCCCGGGTGCCCTGCTCGGCGAACAGCACCTTCACCAGCCCGTCGAACTCGACCTGGGGGAAGCCGCCCGGCGTGGCGAGCCACTCCCGCAGTGCCGCCCGCCCCTCGTCGGTGATCGCGTAGACCGTGCGCGGCCGGCGGCCCACGTGCTCGCGGGTCGCGGTGGCGAACCCCAGCGCGACGAGCTTCTTCGGCTCCTCGTACAGGTGGCTCTCGGCGCGCGGCCAGTAGTACCGGATGCTGCGCCGCATCTGGCGCGCCAGTTCGTAGGTCGACCAGCGGCGCAGCGCCAGCAGACCCAGGATCACGTAGGTCGTCGTCGTCGGCTTCGGCACTTGACGGATACCTCCGAACGGAGGATAAATTTACTCCAGTTGGGAGTATAGGGAGCTTGTCGTGGACGAACCCGCGACCCGACCCCCGCCCCGACCGGTCGTGCGTGACGCCCGGCCGGACGAGTCCGAGGCCGTCGCCGCTCTGCTCGCCGAGGTCTACGCGGTGTTCCGCGGGCACTTCCCCGCCGACGCCTGGGAGCGCTACCTCGGCGAGGTGGTCGACGTCGCCGCCCGCCTGCCGGATTCGGAGTTGATCGTCGCCGACCGCGGCGGCCCGCTCGTCGGGACGGTGGCCTTCTACCCCGACGCGACCCGGTCCGCGCTGGAGCACTGGCCGCCCGGCTGGGCTTCGGTCCGGGCGCTCGGCGTCCGCGCGGACGCCCGTGGACACGGCGTGGGCACCGCTCTCGGCGCGGAGTGCGTGCGCCGGGCCCGGCGGTGCGGCGCGCGAGCGGTCGGGCTGCACACGGCGTCGTTCATGACGTCGGCCACCCGGCTCTACCGGCGCCTGGGCTTCCGCCGCAGGCCCGACGACGACATCGAGATCGGCGAGATGTTCACCGGCCGTCCGCTGCCCGCGCGGTTCTCGTGGCGGGCCACGGCCTACTGGCTGGACCTCGCGGAGGAGTGATCGGTGATGGACAGGTGCGTCCTCGTCCGCCCCGCGGCCGGCGTGCCCGGCTCGACCGGCGTGACCTACGCGTCCGGGATCTCGGCGACCACCGCCGGCGCCCGCGCGCTGTGCCTGGAACTGGCGACCCTGCCGCCGGGCGCCCACGGCAAGCCCCACCTGCACGCCGGCCACGAGTCGGCCGCCTACGTCCTGAGCGGCGAGCTGACCCTGTGGTTCGGCGCCCGGCTGGAGGAGCGGGTCACCGCTCGCGCCGGGGACTTCCTCTACATCCCGAGCGGGGTGCCGCACCTGCCCGCCAACGCCAGTGCCACCGAGCCCGCCGTCGCGGTGCTCGCGCGCACCGACCCGGGCGAGCAGGAGAGCGCCGTCCCGCTCCCCGACCTGGAAGGGCTCGTGACATGAAGGTCGAAGCCAGACTGGAGGACATGGGGCTGCGCCTGCCCGCGCCGTTCCAGCCGCCGCCGGGGATCGTGCTCCCGTTCGAGTGGGTCCGCGTGCGCGGCAACCGCGCCTACATCTCCGGGCACGTCCCGCTGAACGACGACGGCACCCTGGCCCAGCCGCTGGGCAAGGTGGACACCGACGTCACCACCGAGCAGGGGTACGAGGCCGCCCGCCGCGTCGCGATGGCCCACCTGGCGAGCCTGCGCCGCGCTTTGGGTGACCTCGACCGGGTGACGGCGTGGCTGCGCGTGTTCGCGATGGTCAACGTCGCACCCGGCTTCAACCGGACGCCGGCGGTCACCAACGGGTACTCGGACCTGATCCTGGAGCTGTACGGGCCGGACGTGGGTGCGCACGCCCGGTCGTCGATCGGCATGGCCATCCCGCTGGACGCGCCGGTCAACTGCGAGGCCGAGGTGGAGATCGACGGCAGACCGTGGTGACGGTGGCGCCGCACGCGGCCTATTTCCCCGATCTGCTCACCCCGCCGGAGGACCTGTCCGGCATCGACGAGTGCGTCGAGGCCGTTCTGTCGACCGGCCGCAGCGCCTCCGTGCGGAGATCGGCCGGATCCGGCCCGCCCCCGGTGCGCTGATCGGCTACCCGTTCCCGGTCGCGGGGCCGCCCTGGTCGGCGGGACCGGGCCGCTGGTACACGGTCGCCGCCGACGGCTCCGCCCTCCACCTCTGTGCACTGGCGGACTGACGTCAGCGGACGCCGACGGCAGCGGCGAGGGTGCGCAGTTCGCCGCGCAGCCGCTCGGCGTCGTCCACGTCGACGCAGCCCGTGGAGACCCACACCGACAGTCGCTTGGTCTCGGGGAGGTTCAGGCGCAGGCCCGAGTTCTCGTCGACGGTCATGACGTAGCCGCGTTCCCCCATCCCCGCGTCCTTGCGGATCTTCACCTCGACCGCGGCGGCGGTGGCCTCGGGCAGTTCGCGGCTCTCCAGGACGAGGTGCAGTTCGACGAAGTGGGGCGAGGGGCCGAGGATGCCGTTGCGGCGCTCGCACCGCCAGGTGCGGAAGTCCACGGCGACGCCGGGCAGGGTCTCGTAGTCGCGGAACCTGGCGGCGAGGGTGCGCAGCGCGGCGGAGGTCGCCTCGGTGGAGGCCTGTTTGCGGTAGGTGGACCGGTCCGCCAGCTCCAGGCTCAGCAGCCCCGCGACCAGCGCCCACACCGACAGTGCGCACGCGAGCAGGCCGCCGGGCACGCCGAGCCGGGGCGTGCAGTCGCGGGCGGGGTAGCTGCCGTCGAGGCCGTAGGTGGGCTCGACGTCCGGGCGAGCGGCTTGCAAGGCCTCGACGAACGCCCGCTGTCCGGACGAGTCGCGCCACCGGGCGCGGACGCGGCCGTGGTTGGTGTCGACCTCCACGACCTCGCGGGCGAACTTGGTCGAGTTCTGCGCGGCCACGATGAGCCCGATGACCAGCGAGTTCGGCAACCAGAACGCGAGCCAGAACGGCTTGGCGGACACCCAGCCGGTGCGGGCGGAGGTGATCGAGCCGTACGGCACGCGCCGACCGCCCAGCACCAGCGCGTCCTCCTCGAAGACGGCGTGCCGGGGCCACCGCACGGCGTGGAGGGCGGCCACTGCGGCGACGACCAGGTCGGCGGCGGTGAGGTACCAGTAGAGGCTCCGCTCCGGGGTCTCGGTGATGCCCCAGATGTGCAGCGCGGCGCACGCCAGGGCCACCGCGACGACGCTCCACGCCCACAAGCCGGCTCTGGACAAGGGAATTCGTCGGGTCACGGAAGTATCGACGCCTGCCGTGCGACGGCGGTTTCCCGCTGCCCGCCGGAAACTTCCGCGTCCTCCGGCCGGGCGGCCGTTCGAGGTAGCGGCGGGGCGGGCAGGTGGTCTACAGTGCCGCAGTATGCAATATATCAGTCGGGCGCTGTACCGTGACCAGGCGCTTTCCGCGATCCGCGACGCGATCCTGGGCGGTGACCTCGCGCCCGGCGAGGCGATCAAGGACGTCGAACTGGCCGAACGGCTCGGGCTGTCCCGCACGCCGGTCCGCGAGGCACTGGCCCGGCTGACCGACGAGGGCTTGGTCGAGTCCAAGCCGCACAGCTACACCCGCGTCACTCCGTTGCGCACGGCACCCGTCCGGGACGCGTTGGCCGTCGTGCAGGCGATGCACGCACTTGCCGCGCGTTTGGCCGTGCCGCGCATGGGAGACGACGACCTGGTCGCCATGCGCACGGCCAACGCGAGGTTCGCCGCCGCGTTGGACGCCGGAGACGTTCCGGCGGCGCTCGCGGCGGACGACGAGTTCCACGGCGTGGCGGTGCGGTGCGCGGACAACTTCGCCGTCGCCGCCACGATCGACCGCTACACGCCCCTGGTGCGCCGGCTGGAACGGCTGCGGTTCGCGGGCGCGCCCGGCCGGCACTCCGTGGTGATGCACGACGAGATCGTCACCGCTTGCGCCGGGGGCGACGCCGACCTGGCGGCGCGGCTGGTCGAGCGGAACTGGGCGACCCTGTTCGACCTGCTGGAGGAGAACTGACATGGCGCTGCGCGACTTTCCCCGATACCCGCTGACCTTCGGTCCGTCGCCGGTGCACCCGCTGGAGCGGCTGACCAGGCACCTCGGCGGCGCGTCGGTGTGGGCGAAGCGGGAGGACTGCAACTCCGGGCTCGCCTACGGCGGCAACAAGACCCGCAAGCTGGAGTACCTGGTGGCCGACGCGCTGGCCACCGGCTGCGACACGCTGGTGTCCATCGGCGGCGTGCAGTCCAACCACACCCGGCAGGTCGCGGCGGCGGCGGCGCGGGTCGGGCTGAAGTGCGTGCTGGTGCAGGAGAGCTGGGTCGACTGGCCGGACGCCGTGTACGACCGGGTGGGCAACATCCTGCTCAGCCGGCTCATGGGCGCCGAGGTGCGGCTGGTCGAGGCGGGGTTCGGCATCGGCGTGAAACCCGCGTGGGAGCAGGCGATCGAGGACGTCCGAGCGGCCGGCGGCACGCCGTACCCGATCCCGGCGGGGGCGTCGGACCACCCGTTGGGCGGGCTGGGGTTCGCCGGGTGGGCAGCGGAGGTCGAGCAGCAGGAAGCCGAGTTGGGCGTCCGGTTCGACACGATCGTGGTGTGCTCGGTGACCGGCAGCACGCAGGCGGGGATGGTCGCCGGGTTCGCGGGCAGCGGCCGGCGGATCATCGGCATCGACGCCTCGGCGGAACCGGACGACACCCGGGCCCAGATCACGCGCATCGCGCAGGCCACCGGCAAGCTGCTGGACGTCGAGGTGGCCGAGTCGGACGTGCTGCTGGACGAACGGTTCCACGAGGGCATCTACGGCGTGCCCGGTGAGTCCACTGTGGACGCCATGAAGTTGGGCGCGCGCCTGGAGGGCATGATCACCGACCCGGTGTACGAGGGGAAGTCGTTGGCGGGCCTGGTCGAACTGGTCGGCTCCCGCGAGATCCCCCGCGACTCGACGGTCCTGTACGCCCACCTCGGCGGCCAACCGGCACTCAACGCCTACAGCAGCCTCTTCCGCTGACCCGCTGCTGGACGCGTCGTCCGGCAGCGGTCGGCGGGGTCGGCGGATGGTGGCTACCGGTGGGTGGCGGGCCGGCTGGCGGGTGCTGAGTGACCGGCGGTGCTGAGCGGCTTGTTGGGTGCTGAGCGGGCAGTGTCGGGTCAGAGTTGTCGGGTCAGCGGTGCCAGAGGTCGTGGGCGGTGCGGCCCGGGCGGAAGCCGCATGCCTCGACGACGGCCGCGGCCTGCTCGAAGCCGTGGCCGACGAGGGTCGGTTCGTGGGCGTCGCTGCCGAACGCCACGGCGTCGCCCCCGGCCTCGCGCCACCACCGGACCACGTCGGCGTGCAGCGGCACCTTGGTGTTGACCTCCAGCGCCCTGCCGCTGCCCGCCAACGCCCGCAGCACCGTGCGGAACTCGTCCTCGAACGCGCCCGGGTCGTAGCCGGTGGTCGGCCATGACCGCACCGGGTAGTCGACGTGGGCGAGCACCGCGAACGGCACGGACGACTCCACCAGCCGCAGCACCTCGCCGAGGTACTCGCGCATCAGGTCCGCCTCGGCCACCCGACCGTGCAGGGTCTCGGCCTCCCACGCGCCGCCGTCGTGGCGCAGGGCATGCACCGACCCGAGGACGCGGTCGAACTCCCCGGCCCGCAGCAGGTCGGCGGTGCGCTCGGGGTGCCAGTGCGGCTCGCTCAACTCGACCCCGGACAGCACCGTCAACCCCGGGAACCGCTCCCGGCACCGCTGCACGCACTCCAGGTACCCGCGCACGTCGAGGTCCGGCGCCTCCAGCACGCCGTCCGGCCGCAGCCTGACCCGGAAGTGCTCGGGCAGCCGGGGCACGAGCTCGTCCGGGATGCGCCACGGTGTCAGGTCCGCGTGCTCGGTGAAGGCGACCGAGGGCAGACCCAGTTCGACGGCCCGCGCGCAGGACGCCTCCATCGAACCGAGCACCGTGTCCCACGACCACTCGGTGTGCACATGACCGTCACCCGGAAGCCCCATGCCGCCAACCTAGGCGCGCAGGCGGAGTCCCTTGGGCGTTGCGCGGAATCCCGCCTCTTGCAGGATCCCGGCCAGTCTCGACCCCAGTGCCACCTCCCCGTCCGCTCGTTGGACCGCCAGTTGCCCCAGCCACCCGTCCCGCACCGCCCGGCTCAACGCCTGCGCCGCCGCGCGCAGGACGTCCTCGTCCTCGCTGAACGACAGCAGCGACCGGCCGCCGCGCTCGACGTACAGCGTCGCCTGGCCGTCCACCAGCACGGTCAGGGCGCCGGACTTGCGGGCGGGTCGGTGCTTGCCCTCGCCCAGCGGGTCGGGCCACGGCAGGGCCGCGCCGTAGGGCTGGGCCGGGTCGGCGGCGGCCAGGACCACCGCCTCCGGTGTGCCCGTGTGCTCTTGGCCCGGTGGACGGGACAGGGCACGCAGACGGTCTACGGCTCCGCGTGCCGCGAACTGGGCCGCGCCCAGCCCTTCGACCACGTAGCCGCGCACGACCTGCCCGGACTCCTCCATCGCGCGCAGCACCCGGTACACGCCGGAGAAACCACCGGTCACCCGCTCGGTGTCCAGCGCGCCCCGGGTCAACACGCCGTGCCGCTCCAGGAACGCCTCCGCCCGCGCGTGCGCCCGCCGGGTCGGATCCGTCGCGGGCACGACCGCCAGCGACCACCGGCCGGCGACCGTGGGCGGACCGGTGCGGCTGGGCATGTCCGGTCGGCCGGCGCGCATCCTCGCGTACCGGCCGCGCGGAGCGGCCCGTTTGGGTTTGTGCGCGGTGCCGCCGCCCGCCACCAGGGCGCGCAGCGGTGACAGGGTGTCGTTGGTGACGACCCCCGCCCACACCAGGTCCCACAGGGCGCCCACGACCTCGCCGTCGGTCGTCGGGCCTTGCAGGGACACGCGGTCGACGACCTGGCGGAAGAACAGCGCCCCGCCCGCCAGCACCTCGACCACGGCCCGGTGCAGCGGCGAGTCCGGCTGGGCCTCCGGCACCAGGTCTGGCAGCAGCAGGTCGGCCACGTCCGCCGGGGCGAGCGCGATCCACCCGTCACCGCCCGCCAGCGACCCGCAGCCGGTCCACGTCACCTCGCCGGACGCGGTCAGCTCGTCCAGCAGCGCCGGGTAGTAGCCGGGCAGCCGGGCGGGCAGCACCAGGGACTCCACCGCGCTGGCCGGCAGCGGCGCACCGGCCAACTGCTCGACCACCGCGTACACGTCGTCCACGGTCGGCGCGGCCCGCAGCCTGCGACCCACGCCGTGCCACGCGGGCAGGAACCGGCCCAACGCCTCCGGTTCCACCGGCTCGACCTCGGCCCGCAACCGCGCCAGCGACGCCCGCCGCAGCCTGCGCAGCACGTCGGCGTCGCAGTACTCGGTGTGCGTGCCGCCCGGCCGCAGTTCGCCGCGCACCAGCCGACCGGTGGCCGCCATGCGTTCCAGCACGCCGGTCACCACCGCGACACCCAGCCCGAACCGCTCCGCCGCCTGCATCGCGGGGAACGGCCCGTGTGTTCGCGCGTACCGGGCCAGCAGGTCACCCAACGGGTCGGCCACCGGCTCGGTGAACGCCTCGGGCACGCCCACCGGCAGCGCCACGCCCAACGCGTCCCGCACCCGGCCCGCGTCCTCGATGGCCAGCACGCGGTCGTCGCCCGCGATGCGCACCCGGATCGCCCGCCGCGCCGCGACCAGCTCGGCCAGCCACTCCGGCCGGACACCGCGGTCCGCCGCTTCGGCCTCGGACAGGTCGCCCAGGAACCGCAGCAGGTCGGCCGCGCCCTCCATGTCCCGGGCATGTCGGTCGGGCGCCAGCCGTTGCAGCGACCGCTCGACCTCCTCGACGACCTCCGGGTCCAGCAGCTCCCGGATCGCCTCGGACCCCAGCAGCTCCGCCAGCAGCGCCGAGTCCAGCGACAGCGCCGCCGCTCGCCGCTCCGCCAGCGGCGCGTCCACCTCGTACAGGAACATCCCGACGTAGCCGAACAGCAGGCTGCGCGCGAACGGCGAGGGCGCCGGTGTCTCCACCTCCACCACCCGCACCCGCCGTGCCCGCACGTCCGCCATCAGCTCGCGCAGTCCGGGCACGTCGTACACGTCCTGGAGGACCTCGCGCATCGCCTCCAGCACCACCGGGAAGCTCTCGTACTTGGCCGCCACGGACAGCAGTTGCGCCGCCCGCTGCCGCTGCTGCCACAACGGTGTCCGGCGCTTCGGGTCGCGCCGGGGGAGCAGCAGGGACCGGGCCGCACACTCCCGGAACCGGGCCGCGAACAACGCCGACCCGCCCACCTCGGCGACCACGACCTGCTCGACCTCCTCGGGGTCGAGCAGCACGTCCTCCGCGCCCGCCACGACCTGCGCGCCGTCGAGGTCTACGGCGTCCGGCAACCGCACCACGATCCCGTCGTCGGAGTGCGCCGCCTGCACCTCGATACCGCGCCGCTCGCGCAGCCGGGCCGCGATGGCCAACGCCCACGGCGCGTTGACCTGCGCCCCGAACGGCGAGTGCACCACCAGCCGCCAGTCGCCCAACTCGTCCCGGAACCGCTCCACCAGCACGGTCCGGTCGTTGGGCACGTGGCGCGTGGCTTCGCGCTGCTCGGCCAGGTACGCCAGCAGGTTGGACGTGGCCCACTCGTCCAGCCCGGCGTCCGCGGCCCGCGCCGTGGCCGTCTCGGTGTCCATCGTGGACACCTCGCGGAGGAACTTCCCCAGCGCCCGCCCCAGTTCCAGCGGACGACCCGGCGCGTCGCCCTTCCAGAACGGCATGCGCGCGGGCTGCCCCGGCGCGGGCACCACGATCACCCGGTCGTGGGTGATGTCCTCGACCCGCCAGGACGACGTGCCGAGCAGGAACGTGTCGCCCACCCGCGACTCGTACACCATCTCCTCGTCCAGCTCGCCCACCCGCGAGCCCGGACCGCGTTCCGACGGCGGTGTCATGACCGCGAACAGGCCGCGGTCGGGGATGGTGCCGCCGGAGGTGACCGCCAGCCGCTGCGACCCCGGCCGGCCGCGCAGCTCTCCGGTGATGCGGTCCCACGTGATCCGGGGCCGCAGCTCGCCGAACTCCTCGCTCGGGTACCGGCCCGCGAGCATGTCCAGCACCGCCTGGAGAGCTGACTCGGGCAACGCGGCGAACGGCGCCGCCCGCCGCACCAACCCGGCCAGTTCCTCGACGGTCCACGGCTCCATCGCCGTCATCGCCACGACGTGCTGCGCCAACACGTCCAGCGGGTTGCGCGGGTACCGCACGGCCTCGATCGCACCGTCCCGCATGCGCTCCGCGACCACCGCGCACGACACCAGGTCGCCCCGGAACTTCGGGAACATCACCCCGCGCGACACCGCGCCCACCTGGTGCCCCGCGCGGCCGACGCGCTGGAGCCCGGACGCGACCGTGGGCGGCGCCTCGACCTGCACGACCAGGTCGACCGAGCCCATGTCGATGCCCAGTTCCAGCGACGACGTGGCCACCACGCACGGCAGCCGCCCCGACTTCAGCTCCTCCTCCACCACGGTCCGCTGCTCGCGCGACATCGAGCCGTGGTGCGCGCGGGCGATCGTGGCCGACCGCTGGGTGGTCAGCCCGGACTGCCCGATCGCCTCGGCGGGGAAGCTCTCCACCTCGGCTTCCTCCTCCGCCAGCTCGTTGAGCCGAGCGGTGAGCCGCTCGGCCAGCCGGCGCGAGTTGGCGAACACGATCGTGGACCGGTGTTCCCGGACCAGTTCCAGGACCCGCCGCTCCACCGACGGCCAGATCGACGCCCGCTGCTCCGCGCCCGCCGCCGACCCGGACACCTCGCCGGTGGGCTCGCCCAACACCGACATGTCCTCGACCGGGACCTCGACCTCCACCTCGATGGTCTTCGCGGCCTTGGGCTGCACGACCCGCACCGGGCGGCCACCGGCGAGGAACGCGCTCACCTCCTCGACCGGCCGGACCGTGGCCGAGAGCCCGATCCGCTGGGCGGGCCGCTCGAGCAGCGCGTCCAGCCTTTCGAGTGACAACGCGAGGTGCGCGCCGCGCTTGGTGCCCGCGACGGCGTGGACCTCGTCGACGATCACCGTCTCGACGCCGCGCAGGGACTCGCGGGCTGAGGAGGTGAGGATGAGGAACAGCGACTCCGGGGTGGTGACCAGCACGTCCGGCGGTCGGCGGGCGAACGCCCGGCGGTCCTCGGCCGGGGTGTCGCCGGTGCGCATGCCGACCGTGGTGGACGGTTCGGGCAGGGACAGGCGGTGCGCGGCCTGGCGGATGCCGGCGAGGGGCGCGCGGAGGTTGCGCTCCACGTCGACGGCCAGGGCCTTGAGCGGGGAGACGTAGAGGACGCGGCAGCGCTTCTTGGGGTCGTCCGGGACCGGGGTGGAGGCGAGCCGGTCCAGGGCCCAGAGGAAAGCAGCCAGCGTCTTGCCGGATCCCGTGGGTGCGATGACCAGGGCGTGCTCTCCAGCCGCAGCCGCCTCCCAGGCACCCACCTGCGCGGAGGTGGGCGCCGCGAAGGCCCCGGCGAACCACTGCCGGGTCGCGGGGGAGAACGCGCCCAAATCTTCCATGCCGACCATCTTGAACCAGGGGTACGACATTTTTCGGTTGTGGCACGATCAGCGCGGTTTCGACTAAGGGGTGAGGCGTGCGAGTCCTGTCCATCGACCTGGGCACTTCCAACACCGTCGCGGTGCTCGCCGCGCACGGCAGGCCGCCCCGGGTTGTCGAGGTGGACGGGTCCGCCACCATGCCCTCCGCCGTCTACTGCGAGGAGGACGGCTCGCTGGTCGTCGGCCGGGACGCCGAGCGCCGCGCCCGCCTGGACCCCTCGCGGTTCGAGCCCAACCCCAAGCGGCGGGTCGACGACGGCATGCTGCTGCTCGGCGAGAACGTCGTCCCGGTCACCGACGCGCTGGCCGCCGTGCTGCGCCGCGTGCTGGAGGAGACGACCCGCCAGCTCGGCGGCGAGACCCTGGACGAGGTCCGCCTGACCCACCCCGCGCAGTGGGGTCCGACGCGCCGCAACGTGCTGCTGTCCGCGGCTCGCCTCGCGGGCGTGACCTGCGACATCGTGCCCGTCCCCGAGCCGGTCGCCGCCGCGTCGCACTACGCCTCGCTGGCCGTGGGCCAGGCGTTGGCCGTGTACGACCTGGGCGCGGGCACGTTCGACGTCGCCATCGTCGGCGCCACCCAGAACGGGTTCACCGTGCTCGCCGAGGACGGCCTGCAAGACCTGGGCGGACTCGACGTGGACCAGGCGCTGTTGGAGCACGTGGGACGCCAGGTGTCCCACCGCGACCCGGCGGGCTGGCAGCGGCTGTTGCGCCCGGAGACCACGGCGGACCGTCGCGCGCGCCGCGCCCTTCAAGAGGACGTGCGGGCCGCTAAAGAGTCGTTGTCGCGGCATGCGCACACCGAGGTGCCGATGCCGGAGCCGTTCGAGGACGTCCTGGTCAACCGGTCGGACCTGGAAGCCCTGATCCGCCCGAGCATGCTGCGCAGCGTGGAGTTGCTGGCGTCCACGATCCGCTCCACGGGCCTGGCGCCCAACCAGCTCGCGGGCATCTACCTGGTCGGCGGGTCGAGCCGGATCCCGCTGGTGGCGACGATGATCGCCGAGCAGGTGCGGGTGGTGCCGACCAGCCTGGACCAGCCGGAGACCGCCGTCGCCCTGGGCGCGCACCACGTGCCCAAGGACGGCATCACGCCGCGCGCCAAGGACCCGGTGAAGGTGTCCAACGAGCCGCCGACGGTGGTCACCAAGCCGGTGACCGGACCCACGCCGGTGCAGAACCCGGCCGTGAGCGGCCCGAACCCCGTGGTCAGCGGCCCGTACCAGGTCAACCCCGGCGTGAGCGGTCCTTACCAGGTCAACCCCGGGGCGAGTGGCCCGTACCAGGTGAACCCGGGCGCCAGCGGTCCCTACCAGGTCAATCCGAACGTGAGCGGTTCCTACCAGGTGAACCCGGCGGTCAGCGGCCCGTACCAGGTGCCGCAGCAGTTCAACTTCCCGAGCGTGTCCCCGCGCGCCCAAGAGAAGAAGAAGGCGAACCCGAAGCTGCTCATCGCGGTCGGTGCGGCTGTGGTGCTCGTGTTGGCCGTCGTCGGCGGCATCTTCGCGTTCAGCGGCCCCGGTGAGCTGACCGCGCAGGACTGCAAGAGCGACACCGCCAAGGACGACAAGGGCTTCACCGAGTGCCTGCGCAGGCTCGCGGGCACGATCCCGGACTCGAGCACGTGCAAGGCGGGCGGTTCGGCGGGCGTGTCGGGCATCGCCGAGATCAAGGGCACGGTCGTCAGCTGCGCCCTCAAGGACGACTACTCGGTGCAGTACGTGCTCACCGAGACCGTCACGGGCGCGCAGCAGAGCGCGGACGCGTTGGCGCGGTCCTTGAAGACGGACATGGTCCAAGCGGAGTGGGGCGGCAACGGCCTCAAGGGCACCTACCGGGCCACCGCGAACGGCGGCGTGGGGCTGCTCGCGTTCACCGCGGACAACCTGCCGCTGCTGGGCATCGTGACCAAGAGCAGCGGTGCCGACGTGAGCGCCGACAACGTCGCCGACTTCTTCGAGAACACCGTTCAGCCTGGTACCTGACCCGGACGGTGGCTGTGGGGCCACCCGCCACCCTGGCACGATCCATGATCATGACCGCGGTGGAAGTGGTGCAGCGCAAGGTGCTGCGCGTGCTGGCGGCGACCCAGGTGCTGGGTGCCGCCGGCGTCACCATCGGTCTCGCGGTGTCGACGTTGCTCGCCGCCGCCCTGTCGGGTTCGAACGCCGTGGGCGGCATGGCGCAGACGGCCGCCGTGGTCGGTGCGGCGGTGTTCGCGGTGCCTGCGGCACGGGTCGCAGCACGGCACGGACGACGGCCGGCGTTGGTGTTCGGCTACACCGCGGGCGCGATCGGCGCGGTGGTGGCCGCGTGCGGCGTGGTGCTCCGGTCGTGGCACGTGCTGCTGATCGCCTTGGTCTTGTTCGGTGCCGCGACCAGCGCGAACCTCGCCGCCCGGTACGCCGGCGCGGACCTGGCCGACCCGCGTCGGAGAGCGCGGTCGGTGGCCGTCGTGGTGTGGGCGGCGACGCTGGGCGCGGTCGCCGGACCGAACCTGGCCGACCCGGCCGGGCGGTTCGCGGTGCAGCTCAGCCTGCCCGTGGGCGCGGGTCCCTACCTGTTGTCGGCGGCGCTGTTCGGGGCGGCGGCCCTGGTGGTGGCGCGGTTCCTGAGGCCGGACCCGCTGGTTGTCGTGCGTGATGCGGCCGTGGCGCCCGCGCACTGCGTCGGGGGAGTGGCCGACACGCGGGGGTCGGGTGCCGTGTGGTGGTCGTTGCCAGGGGGCGCGAAGCTCGCGTTGGGCGGCATCACGCTGTGCCACACGGCGATGGTCGGGCTCATGTCGATGACACCCGTGCACATGGACCACGCGGGGGCGTCGCTGCGGGTCGTCGGGGTGGTCATCAGTGTGCACGTGGCCGCCATGTACGTCGCTAGTCCCTTGTTCGGGTGGATGGCGGACCGGTTGGGTCGTGTGTCGGTGTTGGCCATCGGAGCGGCACTGGTGGTGGCCGCCTCCGGCATCGCGGGCATGGCGCCCTCCCACAACGCGCCGCAGCTCGCGGCCGGTCTGGCGTTGCTGGGTTTCGGCTGGTCGGCGGGCTTGGTGGCGGGGTCGGCGCTGCTCACCGAGTCGGTGGCGGTGGCGGACCGACCGGCCGCACAAGGGCTGTCCGACCTGTGCATGAACGTCGGTGGCGCCGTAGGGGGTGTGGCGGCGGGCGTAGTGGTGACGGCGTGGTCTTATGCCGCCTTGGGGCTCATGGTGGGCTTCACCGCGTTGCCGCTGCTGGTGGTGTGCTTGTTCTCGTCGTTGCAGCGGGTGCGCTGATCAGCGGTTGCGGTTGTTCCACCAGGCGCGCAGACCCACGACGAGAGCGGCTATGAGGCTCGCGAAGATGAGGATCTGACCGATCGGCGACGACAGGCCGGTGGGGTCTTCCATCCTCCGAGATTAGCGCGCGGCGGCGGCACCTCGGGTACTAGCGGTTGACCTGCAACACGAGGTCTTCGGCGGTCAAGGCACGGTCGTCTTCGCCGCGCACCTGCACGCGCACGGACGCTCCGGTGGCGTCGACCACGCGTAGGGGGCCGCCGTCGTTCTGGAGGTGGCGATCGCCCCACTGCATCAGCGCCAGCATCGCGGGCAGCAGGTCGCGGCCCATGTCCGTCAGGACGTACTCGTGCCGTGTGCGCTGGCCGGGCTCCTGGTAGGGGCGCTTCTCGAACACCCCGATGTCGACCAGTTCACGCAGCCTGGCTGACGCTGACGCCTCGGTCACCCCCACGCGCGTGGCGAAGTCGTGGAACCTGGTGGTGCCGTAGAACGCCTCGCGCAGCAGCAGTATCGCGGTGCGGTTGCCGACGACCTCCATCGCCTTGCCGATCGAGCACCGCGTGGCCTGCCAGCGGTCCCGGTCGGCCAGGGGGCCGTCCAAGGTCATCGCCATTCCGCGAGGGTACCACCTGGCTTGTTGTCGCTATAGTCAGGCGGACGGCCCGGCGCGGAAGGTCGCGCGCTAGCCTGGGCGGCGATGCGCACCACGGTGTTCCGCAAGTTGATGGCGAACGAGTTCGGCGAGGTCCGGGCGGAGATGGTGGCCAGGGACCACGTCCTGTCCGCCCTCGGCGGGCGCACCCCCGACCAGGCGCTGGAGGCCGGTCTGCCGGCCAAGGAGATCTGGCTCGCGGTCTGCGACGCCTTCGACGTGCCGGAACACCGCCGGTGACCCGGCGTGTCGGACAAGCGGTCGAACACCTGTTCGGCTATAGTGCCCACCACGACCGGGTGACGCACCCCCGCAGGTGACCCGGCCCCGCCGAAAAATGTCGTACCCCGCCCGTAACGTCGGCCCCGACATCGCAACGGCGAACCCGCAGACTCAACGAGGTGGACTCCAGATGGCACAGGCACCCGACCGGGACAAGGCCCTCGAACTGGCCCTGGCCCAGATCGACAAGCAGTTCGGCAAGGGCTCGGTCATGCGGCTCGGCGAGGAAGGCCGCGCCCCGATCGAGGTGATCCCCACCGGCGCGATCGCGCTCGACGTCGCGCTGGGCATCGGCGGCCTGCCCCGGGGCCGCGTCGTGGAGATCTACGGCCCGGAGTCGTCCGGTAAGACGACAGTGGCGCTGCACGCCGTGGCCAACGCGCAGCGCAACGGCGGCATCGCGGCGTTCGTCGACGCCGAGCACGCGCTGGACCCGGACTACGCGAAGAAGCTGGGCGTCGACACGGACGCGCTGCTGGTCTCCCAGCCCGACACGGGCGAGCAGGCGCTGGAGATCGCGGACATGCTGGTCCGCTCCGGCGCGCTGGACATCCTCGTGATCGACTCGGTGGCCGCGCTGGTGCCCCGTGCCGAGATCGAGGGCGAGATGGGCGACAACCACGTCGGCCTCCAGGCGCGTCTGATGAGCCAGGCGCTGCGCAAGATCACCGGTGCGCTGAACTCCTCCGGCACCACGGCGATCTTCATCAACCAGCTGCGCGAGAAGATCGGCGTCATGTTCGGCTCGCCGGAGACCACGACCGGTGGCAAGGCGCTGAAGTTCTACGCGTCGGTGCGCCTGGACGTGCGCCGGATCGAGACGCTGAAGGACGGCGGCGAGCCGGTCGGCAACCGGACCCGCGTCAAGGTCGTGAAGAACAAGGTCGCGCCGCCGTTCAAGCAGGCGGAGTTCGACATCCTCTACGGCCAGGGCATCTCGCGCGAGGGCTCGCTCATCGACATGGGCGTGGACCAGGGCATCCTGCGCAAGTCGGGTGCTTGGTACACCTACGAGGGCGACCAGCTGGGCCAGGGCAAGGAGAACGCGCGGAAGTTCCTGCGCGAGAACCCCGACGTGGCCAACGAGATCGAGAAGCGGATCAAGGAGAAGCTCGGCATCGGCGCGACACTGGAGGCCGACGACGCCGCGCCCGCCCCGGTCGAGTTCTGATCGCCGGCCGAGTTCCGGAGGGCCGCGCGCCGACGGTGTCCGCGACTGGTGGGGTCGCGGCTCTGGCGGCGGGGTCGCCGGCCGAGTCGGGGGGAGGCGGTGTTGTGGGGAGGCGTGAGCTGTGACCGACGGGTCGTCCGGTGGTCGGGGGCGGTTCGGCGGTTCCCGGCGGCGCGGTCGGTCGGCTGGGGGGTCCTCGGACTCCGCGGAGTCGGCCGCGCCGGTTGACCCGGTCAAGGAACAGCGCAAGGCGACCGACCTCTGCTACGCGCTGCTGGCCGCTCGGGCCCGGACCCGTGTGGAGCTGAAGGACGCACTGCTGCGCAAGGGCATCCGGGAGGAGACGGCCGAGCTCGTGCTCGGCAAGTTCGACCGCGCCGGGCTGATCGACGACGCCGCCTTCGCCGAGGTGTGGGTGCGTTCGCGCCACGAGCACCAGGGGTTGGGGCGGCGGGCGTTGGTGCAGGAGTTGCGGCGCAAGGGCGTGGCCGACGAGGTCGCGGCCGAGGCGTTGGCGGCCGTGGACGACGAGGCCGAGCAGGAGCGGGCACGGGAGTTGGTGCGCAAGAAGCTGCGCACCATGTCCGGGTTGGACCACCAGACGAAGATGCGTCGGCTGGTGGCCGCGCTGGCGCGCAAGGGGTACGCCGAGGGCATGGCGTACCGGGTGGTGCGCGACGAGGTGAAGGCTGAAGGGGAGGCTGATGTGGAGGATTACCTGCCGGAGTGACCGGGGTCGGCCTGCTGGGGTGACCGGGGCCGGCGGGGCGCGCGGGTTGGCTTGAGCTGTGGCGGCAGGCCAGCTGAGCTGGGGCCGGGTGCGCGGGTCTGGCTGAGCTGAGTCCGGGTGCGTGGGCCTCGCCGAGCGGGGGTGGCGTGCGTGAGCCTGGTTGCGGGGCCGGCCGGGGGTTAGTTGCCGGGCTGGTTGGTCAGGCGCCAGAACTGGCGTTTGCCCTCGTCTCGCACGACCACGCCCAGGCGGGCGAGTGCGGTGCGCAGTTCGGTGGCGTCGTCGCCGTCGCTGTTCTTCAGGGCCTTGGCGCGTGCCTTGAGCAGGGCGTTGGCAGCCGGGGGCAGGCCGGGCATGTCCTCGACCCAGCGGCGGAAGTCGTCGCGGTGCGGGTCGGCGTCGAGCCACGGGTAGCCGTGGCTCTGGAAGGCGTCGGCCACGGTCGCGGCGGACAGGTCGTGGGACTCGCGGGCCAGTTCCTCCGAGGAGCGGCCGAGCACGACGAGTTTCTTGTGGTCGAGGAAGACCGCGGAGATCTCGGTGCGGTCGAGGGTGCGGGACTTGCCTCGGCTGGTGAGCGTGAGGGCCTCGTCGGACAGCTCTACGGTGAGGCGCTCGTGCGCGGCCCAGGCGGCGAGGAACAGTCCGATCGCGGCGCCGACGGTCAGGGAACCGGCTGTGGCCCACGGCTCCGGGATGGAGTCGATCAGCGCCAGCGGGCCGCGGAACGGTGTCCAGCGCAGGGACACCAGCCACCCCGCGGCTGCTTGCACGCCCCACAGCAGACCGGCTCCGACGACCGGGAGCCCCACCCACACCAGTCCGACCTGCCAGCCGGGTTCGGCGACCGTGGTCGACCGCATGTTCCACCCCTCCCCGAGTGCGGCCCCAACTTATCGCAGCGCGCATGGCAGGCTGGGCGGGTACCGGGAGCTGGGGGGAAGCGCTGTGAAGCACGTGGTGTGGGACTGGAACGGCACTCTGCTCGACGACACGCACGCCGTGCTGCACGCGGTGAACCAGGTGTGCCGGCGGTACGGCCGTGCGGCGCTCACGCTGGAGGAGTGGCGCGCGGTGTTCAGCCGGCCGCTGATCGCCTGCTACGAAGGAGTCCTGGGGCGCACGCTGTCCGAACAGGACTGGGCGGACATCGACCTCGTCTACCACGTCGAGTACCGGGCGCTGCTGGACACGTGCGGGCTGGCGGCGGGCGTGGACCTGCTGCACCGCTGGTCCGGGACGCAGTCGCTGCTGTCCATGTGGTTCCACGACGAGCTGGTGCCACTGGTCGGGAAGCTGGGGCTGGCGGGGCTGTTCACCCGGGTCGACGGGCTGCGGGTGGACGTGGGCGGCGGGTCCAAGGCCGAGCACCTCGCGGAGCACCTGGAACGGCAAGGGCTCCACGCGCGGGACGTGGTTCTGATCGGTGACGTGGTGGACGACGCCGAGGCCGCGCGGCACGTCGGCGCGCAGGCGGTGTTGGTGACCACGGGGGTGGGGGAGCGGCGGCGGTTGGAGGCGACCGGGATGCCGGTGGTCGACTCGATCCCCGAAGCGCTCGCCCTCATCGCCTGACGGCCGCCGCCTGACGCCCGCCGCCGGAAGTGGGTGGTGGGTGAGCGGAGTGGGCGTGGGAAGGGCCGCGCGAGCGGGAGGGTCGCGAGCGTGGGTGCCTCCCCCGAGCGAAAGGCACCCACGCGGGCGGGTCAGAGGTTGGCGGCGGCCTTGGCCAGGGACTCGATGCGGGTCCAGTCGCCGGCCGCCAGGGCGTCCTTCGGGGTCAGCCAGGAGCCGCCGACACAGCCCACGTTGGGCAGGGCCAGGTACTTCGGCGCGGTCTCCGGGGTGATTCCGCCGGTCGGGCAGAAGCGCAGGCCGGGTAGGGGGCCGGCCACGGACTTGAGGTAGTCCGCGCCGCCCGCCGCCTCCGCCGGGAAGAACTTCAGGGCCGTCAGGCCGCGTTCGGCCAGCTTCATGGCCTCCGACACGGTCGCCGCGCCCGGCAGGAACGGCAGGCCCGTGTCCTCCACCGCGTCCAGCACCCGGTCCGTCGAGCCCGGCGTGACCAGGAACGACGCTCCCGCCTTCAACGCCTGCTCGGCGTGTTCGGGTGCGGTGACCGTCCCCGCGCCCAGCACGATGTCCGGTACCTCGGCCGCGATCCGCTCGATCGCGGGCAGCGCGGCGGGCGTGCGCAGGGTCAGCTCGATGACCCGGATGCCCCCGCGCAGCAGCGCCTGCGCCAGCGGCACGGCGTGGGCCGCGTCGTCCAGCACGACGACGGGGATGACGGGGGACAGCTCCAGCAGGTCCTTGCTGGTGGTCACCGACTTACCTCCTGGTTCAACTGGCCCGCGAAGTGCGAGGCCGCGATGGGTCCGAACACGCTGGCGCCCCGGTCGGCCGGTCCGACGGCCCGGCGCAGCGCGCCGAACAGCTCGCGGCCGGTGCCCGTCCACGCCTGGGCGTCCGGCGGGAAGTCCACCAGGTCGCGCGCGGCCAGCTCGGCCGGGTCCACGAGCGCCTCCAGCGTGCCGGTCTCGGCGTCCACGCGCAGCACGTCGCCGTCGCGCACCCGGGCCAGCGGACCGCCCACGGCGGCCTCGGGCGTGACCTGGATGGCGGCCGGCACCTTGCCAGACGCGCCGGACATGCGGCCGTCGGTGACCAGCGCGACCTTGAAGCCGCGGTCCATGAGCACGCCCAGGGCCGGGGTCAGCTTGTGCAGCTCGGGCATCCCGTTGGCCTGCGGACCCTGCTGCCGCACCACGACCACGACGTCCCGCTCCAGCTCACCGGCCTGGAACGCCGCGCTGAAGTCGTCCTGCGAGGTGAACACCCGCGCCGGCGCCTCCACGACCCGGTGCTCGGACGCGACCGCCGACACCTTGGTCACCGCGCGGCCCAGGTTGCCCGACAGCATTCGCAGGCCGCCGTCCGCCGCGAACGGGTCGGACACGGGCCGCAGCACGTCGGTGTCCAGCGAGTGGTCCGGGCCGTTTCGCCAGGTCAGGGCGCCCTCGATGAGCACGGGCTCCTTGCGGTAGCGGTTCAGGCCGAAGCCCGCCACGGTGTGCACGTCCTCGTGCATCAGGCCCGCGTCCAGCAGCGTCGAGACCAGGAACTGCACGCCGCCGGCGGCCTGGAAGTGGTTGATGTCCGCGCTGCCGTTCGGGTAGACCCGCGCCAGCAGCGGCACCACCGAGGACAGGTCGGCGAAGTCGTCCCAGCTCAGCTCGATGCCCGCCGCCGAGGCGATGGCCACCAGGTGCATGGTGTGGTTGGTCGAGCCGCCGGTGGCCAGCAGCGCGATCACGCCGTTGACCACGGCCTTCTCGTCCACGACCCGGCCGATCGGCGTGTACTCCTCGCCCCGGCTGATCTCGACGGCCCGGCGCGCGGCCTCCTCGGTCAGCGCGCGGCGCAGCTTCGTGCCCGGCGGGACGAAGCTCGCGCCCGGCAGGTGCAGGCCCATGACCTCGACGACGAGCTGGTTGGAGTTGGCCGTGCCGTAGAAAGTGCAGGTCCCGGGGCTGTGGTAGGACGCGGCCTCGGCTTCGAGCAGGTTCTCCCGCGTCGCCTTGCCCTCGGCGAACAGCTGCCGGACCCGCGCCTTCTCCTTGTTCGGCAGGCCCGAGGCCATCGGCCCGGCGGGGACCAGGATCGCGGGCAGGTGCCCGAACGACAGTGCCCCGATCAGCAGGCCCGGCACGATCTTGTCGCACACGCCGAGCAGCAGGGTCGCGTCGAACATGTCGTGCGACAGCGCGATCCCGGTCGCCATCGCGATCACGTCCCGGCTGAACAGGGACAGCTCCATGCCCGCGCGGCCCTGCGTGATGCCGTCGCACATCGCCGGCACCCCGCCGGCGAACTGCGCGATTCCGCCTTGAGCCCGAGCGGCGTCCTTGATCCACCCCGGGTACTCGTGCATCGGCTGGTGCGCCGACAGCATGTCGTTGTAAGCCGACACGATGGCCACGTTCGGGCGACGGAGCGCACGCAGCGCCTCCTTGTCACCACCCGTGATACCCGCGAAACCGTGCGCGAAGTTGGAGCACGCGAGGTCGCGGCGAACCGGACCCTCGGTGTGGGCCGCGGCGAGTTTGTCCAGGTAGGCGGACCGACCGGCGGCGCTGCGGGCGGCGATACGAGCCGTCACTTCGGCGACGACGGGATGCACGCTCATGGTTCGCTGTCTCCCGGGGGTGATCACGGGCCGTGGTGGGGCCCGGTGGGACGGCAGCGCTGGCGTCGCACGGACGGACGTGACAGCACCCACACTATGTCACGACACATGATCGTCACAAAAACGATTCAGTGGTTGAGACGCGACGCGGCGACTTGTGGTGCTTGTCACAAGCCGCCGAAGCGGGCAGAGTCGGCACACGGACCCCCAAGGGAGGTGCTGACCATGACGGCTTCGGAGATCGTGGAACTGCGCCGCGTGCTCGGCCAACTTCGCCAGTGCGTGGGCTCGCTCAGGTCGCGCTACGGCGACGTCGCGTCCGTGCAACGGCTGGCCAACGACGTCGAGCGGATGGACATCGACGCGACGGAGCTGCTCGACCTGGACAGCACACCCCGTCAACGCGAGGCCCCCAGGGTGGAACGGGAGGTCGTCGTCGTGCCCGACACGCCGTACGACCCGAAGCTCTGGCACGACGCCGACGACGAAGGTCTGGGTGGCTACCGCCACACGTGAGCGCAACACAGGCCGGCCCCCGCGATCTCGACGCGGGGGCCGGCTTCGGTTTTTTCCCGACACCGATTGACGTCCCCGCCACAGCGAAGTGGAACCGAGGTGAGGTATGAGGGCGCAGATCGCCCAGCGCACGTTGCGAACGGACCGGTGGTGGCTCCCGCCGCTGGTCACGTTCACCGGCCTGCTGCTGATCTCGATCTACGCGGCGGTGCGCACGTTCATGGGCGACTTCTACTGGGTGGACGACTACCGGTACCTCACGCCCATGTACTCGCCCTGCCTGAGCGAGGAGTGCCTCCCGGCCGCGGCGCACTTCGGCCGGCCGCTGCCGGAGCTGCCCGGGTTCCTGACGCCCCCGGTGGTGATCCTGCCGTTCCTGCTGGGCTTCCGGGTCACCTGCTACTACTACCGCAAGGCCTACTACCGCGCCGCGTGGATGTCCCCGCCCGCCTGCGCGGTCGCCGAACCGCACGGCAAGTACACCGGTGAGACCCGGTTCCCGCTGATCGCGCAGAACCTGCACCGCTACTTCTTCTACGCGGCCTCGATCCTGTTGCTGATCAACGTCTACGACGCGATCTACGCGCTGACCACCGGTCTCGGGCTGGGCAACATCGTGCTGCTGGTGAACGTGGCGCTGCTGGGCGCGTACACGCTGTCGTGCCACTCGTGCCGGCACATCGCGGGCGGTCGGCTCAAGCACTTCTCCAAGCACCCGGTGCGGTACTGGATGTGGACGCAGATCTCCAAGCTCAACGCCAAGCACATGCAGCTGGCGTGGGCGTCTCTGATCTTCGTGTGCGTCACCGACCTTTATGTCGCGCTGGTCGCGTCCGGCGCCATCACCGACCTTCGCATCATCAACTGAGGAGCCTGTTTTGCCCGAGGTGGAACGGCATTCGTTCGACGTGCTCGTGATCGGCGCGGGTGGCGCGGGTCTCCGGGCGGCGATCGAGGCCAGGGAGCACGGGATGCGCACGGCGGTGCTGTGCAAGTCGTTGTTCGGCAAGGCGCACACGGTGATGGCCGAGGGCGGCATCGCCGCGGCGATGGGGAACGTCAACTCCAACGACAGCTGGCAGGTGCACTTCCGGGACACCATGCGCGGCGGGAAGTTCCTCAACAACTGGCGCATGGCCGAGTTGCACGCCAAGGAAGCCCCGGACCGCGTGTGGGAGCTGGAGACCTACGGCGCGCTGTTCGACCGCACCAAGGACGGCCGGATCAGCCAGCGCAACTTCGGCGGGCACGAGTACCCGCGCCTGGCGCACGTCGGCGACCGGACCGGGCTGGAGCTGATCCGGTCGTTGCAGCAGAAGGTCGTGTCGCTGCAACAGGAGGACTTCGCGGCGACCGGGGACTACGAGTCGCGGCTGAAGGTCTTCCAGGAGTTCACCGTCACCGACCTGGTGCAGGACGGCGGCGCGGTGGCCGGCGCGCTCGGCTACTGGCGCGAGTCCGGCCGGTTCGTGCTGTTCGAGGCGCCCGCGGTGGTGCTGGCGACCGGCGGCATCGGCAAGTCGTTCAAGGTGACCTCGAACTCGTGGGAGTACACCGGCGACGGGCACGCGCTGGCGATGCGCGCCGGGGCGTCGCTGATCAACATGGAGTTCATCCAGTTCCACCCGACCGGCATGGTGTGGCCGCCGTCGGTGAAGGGGATCCTGGTCACCGAGTCGGTCCGCGGCGACGGCGGCGTGCTGCGCAACTCCGACGGCAAGCGGTTCATGTTCGACTACATCCCCGAGGTGTTCAAGGACAAGTACGCCGACAACCCCGAGGAAGCCGACCGCTGGTACACCGACCCGGACAACAACCGCCGGCCGCCGGAGCTGCTGCCCCGCGACGAGGTGGCGCGGGCGATCAACTCCGAGGTCAAGGCGGGTCGCGGCACCGAGCACGGCGGGGTGTTCCTGGACGTGTCGACCCGGTTGCCGGCCGAGGAGATCACCCGGCGGCTGCCGTCGATGCACCACCAGTTCAAGGAGCTGGCCGACGTCGACATCACCGCGCAGCCGATGGAGGTCGGGCCGACGTGCCACTACGTCATGGGCGGTGTGCAGGTCGACCCGGACACCGGGGCGTCGTCGGTGCCGGGGCTGTTCGCGGCGGGCGAGGTGTCCGGCGGGATGCACGGCTCGAACCGGCTGGGCGGCAACTCGCTGTCCGACCTGCTGGTGTTCGGGCGGCGCGCCGGGGCGGGCGCGGCGAACTACGTGCTGGGGCTCTCGGACCGGCCGGTGTGCTCGGAGGACGCGGTCGCCGAGGCGCAACGCGTCGCGGTGGAGCCGTTCTCGCGTGAGGGCGGGGAGAACCCGTACACGCTGCACATGGAGTTGCAGCAGGTGATGAACGACCTCGTCGGCATCATCCGCCGCGCCGACGAGATGGAACAGGCGTTGAAGCGGCTGGACGACCTCAAGCGGCGGGCGGAATCGCTGTCGGTCGAGGGGCACCGCCAGTTCAACCCCGGCTGGCACCTGGCCCTGGACCTGCGCAACATGCTGCTGGTCAGCGAGTGCGTGGCGAAAGCGGCGTTGCTGCGCACCGAGAGCCGCGGCGGCCACACCCGGGACGACTACCCGGGCATGGACTCGTCGTGGCGGCAGAAGTTGTTGGTGTGCAAGGTCTCCGACGGCTCGGAGGTCAGCGTGGTCGAGGAGCCGCAGATCCCGATCCGGTCCGACCTGCTGGCCCTGTTCGAGCACAGCGAGTTGCAGAAGTACCTGACCGCCGAAGAACTGGAGGGCTGAGATGGGTTACCAGGGGCGGTTCAGGGTGTGGCGCGGTGATGTGGACGGGGGAGGTCTGGAGGACTTCACCGTCGAGGTGAACGAGGGCGAGGTCGTGCTCGACATCATCCACCGGTTGCAGGCCACCCAGGCCGCGGACCTCGCCGTGCGGTGGAACTGCAAGGCGGGCAAGTGCGGTTCGTGCTCGGCGGAGGTCAACGGCCGGCCGCGGCTGCTGTGCATGACCCGGATGTCGGTGTTCGCGGAGGACGAGGTGGTGACCGTGACGCCGATGCGCACGTTCCCCGTCATCCGCGACCTCGTGACCGACGTGTCGTACAACTACGAGAAGGCGCGGGAGATCCCGGCGTTCCAGCCGCCGAAGGGCGTGGCCCCGGGTGACTACCGGATGTCCCAGGTGGACGTCGAGCGGTCGCAGGAGTTCCGGAAGTGCATCGAGTGCTTCCTGTGCCAGAACACCTGCCACGTCATCCGCGACCACGAGGAGAACAAGGAGTCCTTCTCCGGTCCCCGCTTCCTGATGCGCGTGGCGGAACTGGAGATGCACCCGCTCGACGAGGCCGACCGCGTGCCGGCGGCGCAGGCCGAGCACGGGCTGGGGCTGTGCAACATCACCAAGTGCTGCACGGAGGTCTGCCCGGAACACATCAAGATCACGGACAACGCGTTGATCCCGATGAAGGAACGCGTCGCCGACCGCCGCTACGACCCGATCGTGTGGCTGGGCAACAAGCTGTTCCGGCGGTCCTAAACGCGTTGCGGTCCCTCCTGCGACCGCCGACCCTGGTGCCGTGGACTTCGAGAACGGCACGGCACTGGGATCGGCGGTCGCGGCACACCTGAGGCGGACCCTGGTCAACCCGCGCGTGCGCAACGGCGTGGCCATCGAGCCCGGGTTGACCGACGCCGAGATCGCGGCGGTGGAGGACCGGTTCGGCTTCGAGTTCGCCGACGACCACCGCGCCTACCTCGCCGAGCTGCTGCCGACCGGTGGCGGCTACCCGGACTGGCGCGACGGCGATCCGGACGCGCTGCGCCGCCAGGTGGAGTGGCCGGTCGAGGGCGTCCTGTTCGACGTGGTGGAAAACCGGTTCTGGTACACGCCGTGGGGCGAACGCCCGGCAGCCGACGACGACGCGGTCGCGCTGGCCCGAACCCGCCTGGCCGAGGTGCCGCGCATGGTCCCCGTCTCCGGGCACCGCTGCCTACCTGGCGGACGCGGCACGTTCGGCTACCCCGTGCTGTCGATGTACCAGACCGACATCATCCACTACGGGGGGAACCTGCTGCACTACTTCGGCGGGCCGGGCCCAGCGCCGCACACGGCTCACGCGCGGCCGATCCCGTTCTGGGACGACCTGGTCGATTTCGGCAGCGAACTGCTGGTGCGCGGGAACGACGACTGAGCGCGCGTCGTCGCGAGTGCGGCCTTGAACTCGCTCACGACCTCCACGGCGAACCCGCGTCGTGTCACCCCGAGGTGGCGCAACGCGGGGCCGTGGTCCCAGCACACCGCGGCCAGTGCGCCGAGCAGCAGGAACCACCAGACCACGTGCGCCGGGCGGGGGATCTCGCCGCGCAGGCGCAGGCAGTGGAACGGGACGTGGCGGCGTTCGTCGGCGAGGATGCGGCCGGCGACTTCCGAGGTGAGGGAGTCGGGGGAGCCGTCGCGCAGCGCGCGGTAGTACGCCAGCGCCACGACTTCCGCGATCAGCAACACCATCAGTTCGAGCCGCAGCCCCAGCGCCCGCCGCAGCCGCACGAACACCGCGTCGCTCCAGTGGCTGTCGAGGGTCGTCGCTCCGGCGGACCGCAGTAGCAGCGCCAGCATCCGGGCGTGGTTCTGCTCCTCCGCCACGAACATCCGCACGGCCTTCGCGTAGACCGGGTCACCGGCAGCCTTGGCGATCAGGTTGGCCCCGTCCCCGGCCTCCCCGACCTGGAACCGCTGCACACTGGCCACCACGGCGGGCGCCATCACGGCACGCTGCCCGAAGTCGGGGTCCCCGTCGCGCTGCCGCTTCCGCGCCTGGTCCTCGAAGTCGGCGACCCACTCGGTGAACGCGTTCACGTCCGCTCCTCTCGTCCTGGTGTGGGGACGGGTGGAGCGGGGGTCGCGTTGCCGGATCCGTGTGGAGATCGGGTGGAGGTTCCGTGGAGGCCTAGTCCCACAGGCGGCCGAAGTGGGCGAGTTCGGCGCTGTACTCGATGCGGTGCGACCAGTCCTCCGGCCAGGCCGCGTGGCCGTGGTACGCGCCGGCGAAGGCGCCGGCCAGGCAGGCGATCGAGTCGGAGTCGCCGGAGGTCGTGGCCGCGCGGCGCAGGACGCGGACCGGGTCGTCGGGGAACAGCAGGAAGCAGTGCAGGGCAGTGCCCAGGGCTTCCTCGGCCACCCAACCCTCGCCGGTGGCGCGGCACGGGTCCTCGTCCGGGTCCGGGTGCGACAGGGCGGCGTCGAGGTTGTCCAGCACGCGCAGGCACTCGTCCCAGCCGCGGGCGATGAAGTCCTCGGGCGTGGTCGCGGCGGGGCCGGTCCACAGGTCTTCGAGCCAGTCGCCGTGGTAGGTGGTGCGCTGCTCGTGGGCGCGGGCGCGCAGGGCGGCGGGCAGGTCCCGCGGGTGCAGGCCGGAGCGCAGCCAGTGCACGGCGAACGCGGTCAGCTCGGACGCCGCCAGCGCCGTCGGGTGGCCGTGGGTGAGCGCGGACTGGAACTGCGCGACAGCGGCCCGCGTCCGGTCCTCCCACCCGTGCACCAACCCGACCGGCGCGACCCGCATGTTGGCCCCGCACCCCTTGGACCGGCGGCGGCTCGCCTCCGTCCAGGACAGTCCGGTGGCCAGCCGCTCACACGCTTCCAGGCAGGTCAGGCCGGGCGCGCGGTTGTTCTCGGGGTCCTGCCACCAGTCCACGAAGTGCCGCCGCAACGCCGCCTCGACTGGCTCGGGCCACGGCACCACATCCGCCAACGCCCGCGCCACCGCCAACGTCATCTGCGTGTCGTCTGTGACCTTGGCCGGCTGCCCTTCGAGGTCGGCCGGCCCTCCAGGCCCGAACCGCCGCTCGATCTCGGCCACGGACAAGAACTCCGTCGCCGCCCCCAACGCGTCCCCGTAGGCCAACCCGAACAGGCTGCCGCTCGCCTTCACCGTTCCCCCTCCTCGACCCCGGCTTCAACCTAGCCGAGAGCCGAGGGCGAGCAGGGTGCCCTTGGTGAGAACGAGCACCCCGTCCGCCCCGTCTTCCCGCGCCGTCGCGATCCGCCGCGCGACCTGGATGCGCCCGCGCACCTGCCCGTCCGGGTCCAAGTGGAACAGGGTGCCTCGCCGACCACGACCTGATGGCACACGCGCCACAGCTCGTCAGCGGGCGGGTGTGGTTGCGGGAGCGCCACGGCTACACGACGGTGGCCGGGTCGGGTGGAGGTTCGCCGAGGTCGGCCAGTCCCTGGGCGATGTGCTCCCGGCAGACGAGGGTTTCGTGGTCGCCGGTGGGGCAGTGTCTGCGGCAGCACCAGGCACCGCGTCCCGGCGAGCACGACCGCGCGCGGCCAAGTGCCGATGGGAACGTCCCACCGCACCGAGCCGTCCTCGACGTCGAGGCACACCAACCGCGTCTGCCGCTCGTGCACGACCACCCGGCCCGAGGCGATAGCGAGCTCGGACGTCCCACCCGCCTGGTGGAGCGGCCGTTCCCACCTCACGTCGAACACAGGCGCAGTCCAGCAAGAGTTTCCGACGCGGGCAAGCGCAAAGAAGGGGCGGGGAGCCCGCGAAACGCGAACTCCCCGCCCCAATTACCGCTCAGGTCAGCTGCAACCCGAGGTCGAGCCGCAGCCCTCGCAGAGGTAGCAGGAGCCGGCCGGGCGCATCTTCGTGCCGCAGGTCATGCACAGTGGTGCGTCGGCGGTCGTGCCCAGGTGGAGTTCGAGCAGTTCCGTGGAGCTGCCGACCTTCACGTCCGCCGTGGACTTCTTCTTCTCCTCGACCGCCGGGGTGGGGGAGGAGTCGACCGACGTGCGCAGGCCCTCCAGGTCCACGTCCGAGCTGCTGCCGTAGTCCTGGGAGACCTGGGCGGTGCGCTCGTCGGCGGTGAAGATGCCGAGTTGGGCGCGCTTCTCGAAGGGCAGGTAGTCCAGGGCCAGGCGGCGGAACAGGTAGTCCAGCACGCTGGTCGCGATGCGGACGTCCGGGTCGTCGGTCATGCCCGCGGGCTCGAAGCGCAGGTTCTGGAACTTCGAGACGTAGAACTCCAGCGGGATGCCGTACTGGAGACCGACCGAGATGGACATCGAGAACGCGTCCATCACGCCCGCCAGGGTCGAGCCCTGCTTGCCCAGCTTGACGAAGATCTCGCCCAGGCCGTCGTCCGGGTAGGAACCGGCGTGCAGGTAGCCCTCGGCGCCGCCGACCGTGAACGACACCGTCTGCGACGGGCGCTTCTTCGGCAGCCGCTTGCGCACCGGGCGGTACTCGACGACCGTCTCGGTCGCCTTGGTCTCCGAAGAGGACTTCGCGGACTTGCCCGCCGACAGCGGCTGGCCGACCTTGCAGTTGTCGCGGTAGATCGCGAGCGCCTTCAGGCCCAGCTTCCAACCCTGGTAGTAGATCTCCTCGACGTCCTCGACGGTCGCCGTCTCCGGCATGTTCACCGTCTTGGAGATCGCACCCGAGATGAACGGCTGCACCGCCGCCATCATGCGCACGTGGCCCATCGGCGCGATGGAGCGCTCGCCCATCGCGCAGTCGAACACCTCGTAGTGCTCCTGCCGCAGGCCCGGCGCGTCCACGACGTGGCCGTGCTCGCCGATGTACTCGACGATCGCCTCGATCTGCTCTTCCTGGTACCCCAACGCCTTCAGCGCGCGCGGCACGGTCTGGTTGACGATCTGCATCGAGCCGCCGCCGACCAGCTTCTTGAACTTCACCAGCGCCAGGTCCGGCTCGATGCCGGTCGTGTCGCAGTCCATCATCAGGCCGATGGTGCCGGTCGGGGCCAGCACGGACGCCTGCGCGTTGCGCCAACCGTTGCGAGCGCCGACGAGCTGACCCTCCTGCCACACCCGCGTCGCCAGCTTCTGCACCTGGGCGTCGTTGGCGTGGTAGGTGCGGATGAGGTCGTTCGCGGCGGCGTGCTTGCGGATCACGCGCTGGTGGGCCTCGGCGTTGCGGGCGTAACCCTCGTACGGGCCGACGATCCCGGCCAGCTCCGCGGACCGCTTGTACGCCACGGCCTGCATCAGCGACGTGATGGACGCGGCCAGCGCCCGGCCGCCCTCGGAGTCGTACGCGTGACCGGTCGCCATGAGCAGCGCGCCCAGGTTCGCGTAGCCGATGCCCAGCTGGCGGAACTTGCGGGTGGTGTCCGCGATCGGCTCGGTCGGGAAGTCCGCGAAGCTGATGGAGATCTCCATCGCCGTGATCACGAACTCGACCGACTTGGCGAACAGCTCCGCGTCGAACTGGCCGTCGTCCTTGAGGAACTTCATCAGGTTCAACGACGCCAGGTTGCAGCTGGAGTTGTCCAGGTGCATGTACTCCGAGCACGGGTTGGACGCGGTGATCCGGCCCGACTCCGGCGTGGTGTGCCAGTCGTTGATGGTGCCGTCGTACTGGATGCCCGGGTCGGCGCACTCCCACGCCGCCTGCGCCAGCTTGCGGAACAGGCCCTTGGCGTCGACGGTCTCGATGACCTCGCCGGTCAGGCGGGCGCGCAGGCCGAACTGGCCGCCGTTCTCGTAGGCGTGCATGAACTCGTCCGACACGCGGATCGAGTTGTTCGCGTTCTGGTACTGCACGGACACGATGTCCTTGCCGCCCAGGTCCATGTCGAACCCGGCGTCGCGCAGCGCGCGGACCTTGTCCTCTTCGCGCGCCTTGGTCTCGATGAACTCCTCGACGTCCGGGTGGTCCACGTCGAGCACGACCATCTTCGCCGCACGACGGGTCGCGCCACCGGACTTGATGGTGCCCGCCGACGCGTCCGCGCCGCGCATGAACGACACCGGGCCGGACGCGGTGCCGCCGGAGGACAGCAGCTCCTTGGACGACCGGATGCGGGACAGGTTCAGGCCCGCGCCCGAGCCGCCCTTGAAGATCAGGCCCTCCTCGCGGTACCAGTTGAGGATCGACTCCATCGTGTCGTCCACGGCGAGGATGAAGCACGCGCTGACCTGCTGCGGCGAGCTGGTGCCGACGTTGAACCACACCGGCGAGTTGAAGCTGAACACCTGGTGCAGCAGCATCCAGGTCAGCTCGTGCTCGAAGATCTCCTCGTCCTTGCCGGCCGCGAAGTAGCCGTGCTTGACGCCCGCCTCGACGTAGGTCTTCACCACGCGGTCGATCAGCTGGCGCAGGCTGTGCTCGCGCTGCGGCGTGCCCACCGCGCCGCGGAAGTACTTGCTGGTGACGATGTTGGTCGCGTTGACCGACCAGAAGTCGGGGAACTCCACGCCGCGCTGCTCGAAGTTGATCGAGCCGTCGCGCCAGTTCGTCATGACGACGTCGCGGCGCTCCCAGGTCACCTCGTCGTACGGGTGCACGCCCTCGGTGGTGTAGACGCGCTCCACGTTCAGGCGCTGCTTCTCCCCCGCGCCGTTCTGGGTGGCCGTCTTCTTGCTGGAGCCACCAACGGTCTCCGTCATTCCCCGTTCCTCTTTCTTCCGTCACTCGAATGCCTGGGGGCGACCACGTCCGGGCTCGGAGTCCGAATCGGTCGCGGGAAGTCTTGTGGTGTTATTCGGACTGCTGCGCGTTGCGCAGGTCCGCGATCTCCTTCTCGAAGTCCTCGACCGACGAGAAGGAGCGGTACACGCTGGCGAAGCGCAGGTAGGCGACTTCGTCCAGTTCGCGCAGCGGCCCGAGGATCGCGAGTCCCACCTCGTGGCTCGGGATCTCGGCGCACCCGGTGGAGCGGATCGACTCCTCGACGCGCTGGGCGAGCAGCGACAGGGCGTCCTCGTCGACGGGCCTGCCCTGGCACGCGCGCCGGACGCCGGTGACCACCTTGTCCCGGCTGAACGGCTCGGTGACGCCGGAGCGCTTGACCACCGCCAGCACCGCCTCCTCGACGGTGGTGAAGCGGCGTCCGCAGCTGGAGCAGGAGCGGCGTCGGCGGATCACCTGACCCTCGTCCACCTCGCGCGAGTCGACCACGCGGGAGTCCGAATTGCGGCAGAACGGACAGCGCACGACTGGCTCACCCCTCCCCGGCGCAGCACCCGTCGCGTCAGCCCACGTGATGGGGAAACCCACAACCTGTGGACTAACTACAACGGTGTAACCACTAGATGTAGGGGTCAACCTATGCCCGTCGCCTAGATGGCGCAACTCGGACACCGGCGTGTCGCGCGCCGACACGAAGTGGTGAACGCGGTGCGACCCGGTGAACACGGGGTGGCGTCGGCGGTGCGGACACGACAGCGGGCCGGCACCCGCACAGGGTGCCGGCCCGCGACCGGAGGACCGGGAAGGGGGTCAGCCGTCGGCGCGCCCGTCCGGGACGACCAGGGCCTGACCGGGCTTGACCGACGAGTCGGAGAGCTGGTTGAGCTCTTTGATGCGGACCACGACGGCCTCGGGGTCGCTGGCGGGGGCGCTGCGCTCGGCGATGTCCCAGAGCGTCTCACCCACCTGGACGTGCACGACGCTGGTGCGTTCGGGCACCGTCGCCGCGCCGGAGGCGAACAGGTACAGCAGGCTGAGGGCGACCGCCGCGACCACGGCGACGGCGGCGTAGCGGGCGAACTGGACGGCCGGGTGGCGCTCCTCGCGGACCTCGCACGCGACGGGCTCCGGCGCGGTGTGCACGGCCAGCGGCCTGGGGCGCGGCGTCGACGGCCGGCGCTGATCGGTGTGGAAGCTGCGCAGGACTCGCGGTCCGGGCCGAAGTGGTTCGCCCCGCCGCACGTCCTCCGCAACGGCGCCGTCGACGAGTTCGAACCCGTTCCGCGTACCGACCACCACCGCCATGACGCACTCCCGTCGCAGGTCAAACGATCTTGATCGAACTCCTGTTCGATCGAACGTCCGTGCGAATGTCTACCACTTCGACCGGCGGAACGGGAAGGACACGCCGACACTTACTTCGAACAGGTGTTTGATCTGGACAACGAGTGCGACTACCTTCGACAACTGAAGATCGACGTACAGCCGGCCTGGGCAATCGGGACCGGTGAGGAGGGAAGCACTGTGGCCCGCAAGACCAATGACGACCTGCGCATCGCCGATGTGCCCTCCGTCCCCGAACCAGCGGACATCGCGGGCAACGCGGGGTTGACCCTGCGCCAGCGCAAGGTGCTCGACGTGATCCGGGACTGGCTGGACCGGTTCGGCTACCCGCCCAGCGTGCGGGAGATCGGCGAGGCGGTCGGGCTCACGTCCACCTCCTCGGTCGCCCACCAGCTGCGCGCACTGGAGCGGAAGGGCTTCCTGCGCCGCGACCCGAACCGCCCGCGCGCGGTGGGTGTGCTGCCCACGGAGATCGTGACCGGCCTCGACCCGGCGTCCAAGCCGACCCCCGCCTACGTGCCGATGCTGGGCCGGATCGCCGCCGGTGGCCCGATCCTGGCGGAGGAGGCGATCGAGGACGTGTTCCCGCTGCCCCGCGACCTGGTGGGCGAGGGCGAGGTGTTCCTGCTGAAGGTTGTGGGCGACTCGATGGTGGACGCCGCCATCACCGACGGCGACTGGGTCGTGGTGCGCCAGCAGCCGACGGCGGACAACGGCGACGTGGTCGCGGCGATGATCGACGGCGAGGCGACCGTGAAGACGTTCAAGCGCAAGGACGGCCACGTGTGGCTGATGCCGCACAACCCGGCCTACGAGCCGATCCTGGGCGACGAGGCGACCATCCTGGGCAAGGTGACAGCCGTCCTGCGCCGCCTCTGAGACCCCCCTCGGAGACCCCGCCGGGAGTCCCACCCGATCGAGTGACATGCGCGTTTCGGAACCGGTCGGCCCGTCGCGCGTCCCGTGATTGGGAGGAACGCGCGGCGGGGCAGGCTCAGCCGCGCGGCGGGGCTCGGTGGCGGTGCGGGGTTGGAACGCGTCGCCGGGTGTCGGGCTAGGCGGCAGTGCGCTGGGGGAGCGTGGGCTCGGCTGCGGGGTGCTGCGGGCTTGAGGCTCGGCGGGAGCGCGGTGTCCGGGTCGGCGGAGTGTGAGGCTCTGCGGCGGTGCCCTGCGGGGTGTGAGGCTCAGCGGGAGCGTGCTGCGAAGGTGTGAGGCTCGGTGGCAGTGCGCTGCGTGGTCTCGCTGGGGGATGTCAGGTTCGGCGGCGGGAACGGCGGACGCTCAGCCAGACCAGGCCCAGGATGGCGGCGGCGCCCGCGATGACCGGCCAGAGGGGTGGTCCGGTGTCGTCGGAGTCCTGGGCGGGGGATGCTGCCGGGTCGCGGTCGGCTGGCCTGTCTGCCGGTGGGGGCGGTGGGGGAGTCGTGGTTGGTGCTGGGGGTGCGGCGAGTGTCGCGGCCGAGGGGACTGCGCGCAGGGTTGAGGTCGTGGCGCCGGTGGCGAATTCCGAGGCTGACAGGAGGGTGCCGTCCGGGTCGAACGCGATTGCCTCGCCCTGGGGTTCGTTGGGCAGGGGGACGCGGACCGGGTCGGATTGCAGGGCCTTGGCCAGGTCGCCGTCGGGCACGGGGAACAGGTACGCGTCGGTGTAGGTGCGCAGGGCCGCTACGCGGCCGTCGTGGGACATCGTGCCGCCGGTTACCAGGCGGGTGACGACGGTGCTCTCCAGCGGGCCGCCGGGGGTGTCGGTGGTGCGGAGGGACACGCGGCCGACCTGTTCCAGCGGGGTGGGGGCCTCGGGGGTCAGGGGGCCTGTCGGGCGGTAGACCAGGGCCGAGCCGATGGGTTCCTTCGTGACGACGTGCGGGACGCCGTCGGGGGACATCAGGAGGGCCTCGGCGTCGTGCCGGCCGTCCGGGTACGTGAGGCGGTACAGGGCGGACTTGCCGTTGGGGGAGATCGCGTGCAGGGCGATCGTCTCGCGGGTCTTGCCGTTGTCGCCGGTGTCGGCGAGCCACAGGGTGCCGTCGCGGGTTTGGGCCAGGTCCTCGATGTCGTACGGGTTCGCGGGGGCCGTGATGGTCCGGGTCACCGCGCACGAACGGTCCAGGACTTGGACTTCCACGCGGCCGTTGTCGCTGTCGTTGACCGCGAACCACTCGTCGCCGCTGGACGCAAGGCCGGACAGCTCCTCCAGCGAGGCGTCCGTGATGGCGCAGACATCGGCGACGGCCGGTTCCGCCGCGGAGGCGGAACCGGCCGTCAACGTCAGAGCCGACCCGAGGGCCAGCGCTACCAGTGCCGTGCGCAACGGATCAGGCGCGGCTTCCGTTCACGGCGAACTGCTCCAGCACGCCGGCCAGGTCGGGGCGCACGCGAGCGCTCAGCTCGGTGCCCTCCTCGGTGTGCCGTTCCTTGAGCACCTCGCCCTCGCGGTGCACGCGGGCGACGATCTCGCCGCGCGCGTACGGCACCAGGGCGTCCACGACGACCTCGGGCCGCGGGATCAGCGACGCGATGCGCTCGCGCAGTTCGTCGATGCCCTCGCCGGTGTGCGCCGAGACGAACACCGCCGTCGGGAACAGGTGCCGCAGCCGCGCCGAGCCCAGGTCGCCCACCGCGTCCACCTTGTTGACCACCAGCAGCTCGTGCGGCATGGAGTCGTGGCGCTCGCTGATCTCCGAGATCACCTCGCGCACGGCCGTGACCTGCTTCTCCGGCATGCCGTCGGACCCGTCCACGACGTGGACCAGCAGGTCCGCGTCGGCGACCTCCTCCAGCGTCGACCGGAACGCCTCCACCAGCTGGTGCGGCAGGTGCCGGACGAAACCGACGGTGTCGGTCAGCGTGTACGGCAGGCCCTCCGGCGTCTGGGTGCGCCGCGTGGTCGGGTCGAGGGTCGCGAACAGGGCGTCCTGCACCAGCACACCCGCCCCGGTCAGGGCGTTGAGCAGGCTGGACTTGCCCGCGTTCGTGTACCCCGCGATGGCCACGTTCGGCACCGCGTTGGCCACCCGCGCCCCGCGCTTGGTCTCCCGGATGACGCTCATCGCCGCGATCTCGCGCCGCAGCTTGGCGATCCGGGCCCGGATGCGCCGCCGGTCGGTTTCGAGCTTGGTCTCACCGGGACCGCGCAGACCCACACCGCCGTTGCCGCCGCCGGCACGGCCACCGGCCTGCCGGGACAGCGACTCGCCCCAACCGCGCAGGCGCGGCAGCAGGTACTGCAACTGCGCCATCTCGACCTGGGCCTTGCCCTCCTTGGTCGAGGCGTGCTGGGCGAAGATGTCCAGGATCAGCGCCGTGCGGTCGATGACCTTGACCTTGAGCTTCTCCTCCAGCTGCCGCAGCTGGCCGGGGGAGAGCTCGCCGTCGCAGATCACCGTGTCCGCGCCGGTCGCGATCACGACGTCGCGCAGTTCGGCGACCTTGCCGGAGCCGATGTAGGTGGCCGGGTCGGGTCGGTCGCGGCGCTGGACGAGGCCTTCGAGGACCTCCGAGCCCGCCGTCTCGGCGAGCAGCGCCAGTTCGGCGAGTGAGGCTTCCGAGTCGGCCGCCGTGCCCTCGGTCCACACGCCGACCAGCACGACGCGCTCCAGGCGGAGCTGTCGGTACTCGACCTCTGTGACGTCCTCGAGCTCGGTGGACAACCCGGCGACGCGGCGGAGCGCCGCGCGGTCGGCGAGAGCCAGCTCGCCGGTGGACAGCTCGGCGTCGTGGTCGAGCCAGTCGTTGCTGTTGTGCGTGTTTTCCGTCATTTGCCCTTCATCGTCGCATGTCCCGCCGCCGGCGCCGAGTGGTTAATCGCCTGGGTACACCGCCAGGTAGATCGCCACACGCTCCCCTTCCGGGTCGTCCGGTTCAGCGGCCAGCTCATCCAACAACGTGCGGAGACGCCGTTTTAGTTCCCCGGGATCGACCCTCCTCACCAGGCGTGTCTGGTCGATCTGGTCGTAGCCCAGTTCGCCGACCTCGGACAGGAACGCCTGGAGCATGGCCTCGCCCTTGGCTTGCGGGTCGACGCCGGACAGCTGCCAGGACAGGCCGGTGGACAGGTAGGGGATCTCGCGCGCGCCCCGGTTGCCGGTGCGCGCCGGCTGGGGTTCGAGGAAGCCGGTCGCGACGAGTTTGCGCACGTGGTGCAGGGTCGTGGCGGGGTCGCGGCCGAGGCGTTCCGCGATCTCCTTGTTGGTCATCGCCCGGTCGTAGGTCAGCCGGATGATGCGCAACCGCACGGCGGAGGCCAGGGCGGCGGCTTCCGCCTCGGTGGCGGGGCGTCTCTGCACGGGGCCAGCATAAGTGATTGACAGTTTCCAATCACTCCCGTGAGACTGCTCGACGTGTCCCTGTGGTCTCACCGCGACTTCCGCCTGCTCTGGGCAGGCGACACCATCAGCTACCTCGGCGCGTCCGTCGGGCGTGTCGTGCTGCCCCTGCTCGCGGCGGGCGCCCTCGCGGCGACCCCGTTCCAGATGGGGCTGTTGACGGCGGCGAACACCGCCGCGTTCCTGCTCATCGGCCTGCCCGCGGGCGTGTGGGTGGACCGGATGCGCCGCCGCCCGATCATGCTGACCGCCGATTTCGTGCGCTTCGGCCTGCTGCTGTCCGTGCCGGTGGCGTGGTGGCTGGGCGCGCTGACCCTGGTTCACCTGATCGTGGTAGCCCTGCTGGTGGGCGCGGCGACGGTCATGTTCGACATCGCCTACCAGTCCTACCTGCCGGTCCTGGTCGGGCGGGACCAGTTGGTCGAGGGCAACTCCAAGCTCACCGCGAGCCAGTCCGTGGCCGAGGTGTCGGGGCCGGCGATCGCCGGTGGTGTCGCCCAGGCGGTCGGGGCGGCCAACGGCGTGCTGGGCACCGGCGTGGGTTACCTGTGCTCGGCGTTGTTCCTGCTGCGCATCCGGACCCAGGAGCCCGAACCCAAACGGGCCGAGAAGCCGAACCTGGTCGCCGAGATCAAGGAGGGGCTGCGGTTCGTGTTCGGCAACCGGTCGCTGCGCGCGATCGTCGGCACGACCGGGACGGCGAACTTCTTCGGCGGCATGGGGATGGCCGTCATCGTGCTGTTCCTGGCGCGCGTGCTGGACCTGTCCGACGGAGTGATCGGGCTGGTCCTGACGTCGGCGGGGATGGGCGGCGTGCTCGGCGCGCTGACCGCGAACCGGTGGAACAAGCGGTTCGGGCAGTTGCGGGTGATCTGGCTGGTCATGCTGGTGACCCAGCCGTTCGGGCTGCTGATCCCGCTGGGCGGCGCGGACTGGCGGCTGGTGTTCGTGTTCGTCGGGGACCTGGCCGTGGCGTACGGGGCGATCGTCTACAACATCGCCCAGGTCAGCTACCGGCAGGCGATCTGCCCGGACCACCTGCTCGGCCGGATGAACGCGTCGATCCGGTTCGTGGTGTGGGGGTCCATGCCGCTGGGCGGCCTGGTCGGCGGTGTGCTGGGCGGGCAGATCGGGATCGTCGGGACGCTGTGGCTGGCGATGGCCGGTCAGGCGCTGGCCGTGCTGTGGGTGCTCTTCTCGCCGCTGCGGACGCGGGAGGCCGTGGCGGCCTAGGCGGTCAGGGGGCGACCCGGGCGGTCAGAAGGCGGCCGACGCCGTCAGAGCGCGTCCCACCAGGCCTGGTCCAGTTCGCCCCGGGCCAGGAGGACGGCCGGGCCGGTGAGGGTGGAGGTGTCCTCCTCGATGACGACCGTGACCTGTCCACCCGGGACGTCCACAGTGGCCTTGCCGGTGCGCTGGCCGGTGCCGTGCAGCCACGACGTGACCGCCGCTACCGTGCCCGTGCCACACGAACGGGTTTCGCCGACGCCCCTTTCGTGGACGCGCATGCGCAGAGCGCCGTCGCCCAGGACGTTGACGTACTCGACGTTCACCCCGTTGGGGAACACCGAGTGGTCGAACTCGGGGGTGTTGCGGAGCAGGTCCAGGGACGCGACCGGGGTGGTGGTGACGCACGCCAGGTGCGGGTTGCCGACGTCCACGGCCACGCCGTCGAACGTCGCCGTGCCGAGCGTGCTCGAGGACGTGCCGAAGACGCGGGCCGGACCCATGTCCACGGTGACCGTGCCGTCCTCGTGAGCGATGACGTGCCGCTGCCCGGCGCGGGTGCCGATGGTGAACTCGCCGGTCGGCGCCAAGCCCTCCGAGACCAGGTACCGCACGAACACGCGCACGCCGTTGCCGCACATCTCCGCGATGGACCCGTCGGCGTTGCGGTAGTCCATGAACCACGGGCCGAAGTCGGGGCGCACCACCCGCAGCACGCCGTCCGCGCCCAGGCCGCGCTGCCGGTCGCACAGCGCCCGCACGCGGTCCTCGGTCAGGTCCAGCAGGCCGTCCGGGTCGGGCAGCACCACGAAGTCGTTCTCGGTGCCGTGCCCCTTGAGAAATTCCACGCCCACACCCACCAGGCTACTTCGCGCCCGACCCGGGCCTCGCCGAGACCAGCCGCAGCACGTCCTCGACCAGTGTCGAGGAGGCGGCGTCGAACCAGGTGACCCGCTGGTCGCGCCGGAACCACGACCGCTGCCGCCGCACGAACCGCCGGGTCGCGCGGGCCGTCTCCTCGGCCGCCGCCGCCAGGTCGCACTCGCCGTCGAAGGCCGCCAACACCTGCTGGTACCCCAGCGCCCGGGACGCCGTCCGCCCCTCGCGCAGGCCGTGGGCCTCCAGCGCGCGCACCTCGTCCACCAGCCCGGCCGCGAACATCCGCTCCACCCGCAGGTCGACCCGCTGGTCCAGTTCGGACGCCTCCCGGTCCAGGCCGACCAGCACCGTGCCGTACCGGGCGGGACCCGGCTTGGGCAGGGTCGCCGAGAACGGCTGCCCGGTCAGCTCGATGACCTCCAGCGCCCGCACCACGCGCCGCCCGTTGGACGGCAGGATCGCCAGCGCCGCCGCCGGGTCCAGCCGCGCCAGCCGCTCGTGCAGCACGCCCGGCCCGACCGCCTCCAGTTCCTCGGACAGCCGCGCCCGGACCGCTTCGTCGGTGGCCGGGAAGACCAGGTCGTCCAGGACGGCCTGCACGTACAGCCCGGAGCCGCCGGCCAGCACGGGCACCCGGCCGCGCGCGAGGACGTCTTCGATCGCCGCCCGCGCCTCGCGCTGGTAGACAGCCACGTGCGCGGTTTGGGTGACGTCCAGGACGTCCAACTGGTGGTGCGGCACGCCCTGCCGCTCGTCGAGCGTCATCTTGGCCGTGCCGATGTCCATGCCGCGGTAGAGCTGCATCGAGTCGGCGTTGACCACCTCGCCGCCCAGCTCGACCGCGAGCCGCACGGCCAGGTCGGACTTGCCGGTCGCGGTGGGGCCGACGACGGCGATGGGCACGTTCACGCCGCTAAGCCTCCCAGACGGCCACGTGGTACCCGACGCCGAAGGGTGCCGAGAACTCCGCTCGCGTGCACCGCCACGCCCCCGGCACGCCCGCCAGCACCTGCCACGCCGCCCGCCCGGCCGCGCCCAGCTCGTCGGCCAGGACGGGGTCCAGGGCCTTGAGCGCCTCCTGGTCGGCGGAGACCAGGGCTTTGCGCACTTCGTCGTCGAACGGCTCCGCACGGTCGTCGGCCCGGCCCACGGCCCGCTCGCCGTGCCGGTGCGACCCGTCGCCGAGCACAAGCAGCGCCCGGCCACCCAACTCCGCCCCCAGCGCGACGCACTCGGCGGTCGACAGGTCCGGCGGCACCAGGTGGACGCGCACGCTGCGTGCACCCGCGTGTTCCCGCAGCCATGCGGCCACCAGCGCGGGAAGGGGCAGGGCCGGTTCCACAGAGGACGCCCCCTCCGCCAGCGCCACCCGCACGTCGACGCCGAAACCGAGAAACGATCCGGCAACGTTTTCCAGCACCCGGGGACCGCTCGGATCGGCCGCGACAGCGGTCCAGTCGAGGTCGTGCGCGGCCAGATCCCGCGCCGCGGCAAGGCAGGCGGCCCGCACCGCCTGGGTTTCGGCGACGGCCCCGCCCACCAGTTCGGGGACCAGCAGGGGTGGGTGCGGCACGACGGCGACACGCGAGATCATGGCAACGCACGCTACTCATCGGCCACCACCAGTACCGATGCGAGCCCTGACCTGTTTGAATGCGCGCGGGGTACTGGGGACTATTGAGGAGTCGCGGTACCCGGGTGCTGGGCCCCGCCATAGGCGGGGCGCCCGTGGTCGGCACGGGCACCACGAAGTGGGCAGGCGAGGAGGAAGCCGGCGATGACGGAACACGAGACGACACCGGAAGCCACTGGTGACAGTGGCACGGGGGCGGTGGTCGAGGAGACGCGGACGGTGAGCGCACCTCCGCCGGTCCCCGTGGCGTCGGACCACCCTGACCGCTGGGGGCGCGTCGACGAGGACGGCACGGTCCACGTCAAGACGGCGGACGGTGAACGGGTCGTCGGTTCCTGGCAGGCGGGCGAACCCGCCGAGGGCTTGGCGCACTTCGCGCGCCGGTTCGACGACATCCGCACCGAGGTCGAACTGCTGGTGACGCGGCTGACGTCGGGCGCCGGAGACCCGAAGCACGCGATGACCAGCGCGAAGCACGTCCAGGAGAGCTTGAAGGACGCGGCGGTCGTCGGCGACCTGGCGGCCCTGGCCGCGCGGGTGGAGTACGTCCTGGTGCTCGCCGAACAGGGCCTGGAAGCCGCGAAGGCCGCGAAGGACGAGGCCCGCGCCGCCGCCGGCGCCCGCAAGCTGGCGCTGGTCGAGGAGGCCGAGACCCTGGCCAACGAGTCCACGCAGTGGAAGGCGGCCGGCGACCGCCTGCGAGCGATCCTGGACGAGTGGAAGACCATCCGCGGGGTCGACCGCAAGACCGACGAGCAGCTGTGGCGCAGGTTCTCCAAGGCCCGCGACGCCTTCAACCGGCGCCGCGGCTCCCACTTCGCCGACCTGGACCGCCAGCGCGGCGTGGCGAAGAACCGCAAGCAGGAGCTGGTCGACGAGGCGGAAAAGCTCGTCGAATCCGACGACTGGGGTCCCACGGCCGGCCGCTACAAGGAATTGATGGTCGAGTGGAAGGCAGCGGGCCGCGCCCCGAAGGAGGCCGACGACGCCCTGTGGCAGCGCTTCCGTGCGGCTCAGGACGCTTTCTTCGCACGTCGGTCGGAAGCCTTCAGCGAGCGTGACGCGGAATTCGCCTCCAACGCCAAGCTCAAGGAAGAACTGCTGGCCGAGGCCGAGCACATCGACCCCAGCCACGACTTGGAAGCGGCCCGTCAGCAGCTGTACCGCATCCAGGAACGCTGGGACGCGATCGGCAAGGTCCCGCGCGAGCGGGTGCGGGAGCTGGAGGGCAAGCTCCGGGCCATCGAGGAGCGGGTGCGCGGGGCTGTGGACGCCCAGTGGCGTCGGTCCGACCCGGAGGCTGAGGCTCGGGTGGCGCAGTTCCGGGAGCGGGTTGAGCAGTTCGAGGCTCAGGCTGCCAAGGCTCGGTCTGCCGGGGACAAGCGGCGGGCGGAGCAGGCTGAGGCCCAGGCCAAGCAGTGGCGTGAGTGGCTGGCGGCGGCGGAGCAGGCTGTGGCCACGCGGTAGGTAGCGCGGTAGTAGCGCTTTCAGTTCGACGGCACAAAGCCCCCTTCCCGCTCCGGGGAGGGGGCTTTTGCTTGCGCCGAGCACATTGCCGTTGCCGTTCCCGCCGCGCGCAGCGCGGTCTGCGCGCGCGGAGCGCGCGGTAGGTGTTACCTACAAGTGGAGGGCCTCGGTTCCCCCACCGTATGGCCTGCCCGAAGGG
>NZ_JBBEGC010000052.1:0-50916 GCF_037401995.1 Saccharothrix sp. CCNWYY140 | reverse complement strand
CCCTTCGGGCAGGCCATACGGTGGGGGAACCGAGGCCCTCCACTTGTAGGTAACACCTACCGCGCGCTGCGCGCGCGGACAACCGCGCTGCGCGCGTGAAAAGCAGGCGGCCTGGGTGTTAGAAGATGACGGTTTGGTTGCCGTGTACCAAGACGCGGTCTTCCAGGTGCCAGCGGAGGCCTCGGGCCAGGACCACCTTCTCGATGTCTCGGCCCTTGCGGACCATGTCCGGGATCGAGTCGGTGTGGTCTACGCGGATCACGTCTTGTTCGATGATCGGGCCTTGGTCCAGGTCTGCCGTGACGTAGTGGCAGGTGGCGCCTACTAGCTTCACGCCTCGGCTGTGGGCCTGGTGGTAGGGGCGGGCGCCGATGAAAGAGGGGAGGAAGCTGTGGTGGATGTTCAGTGCCCTGCCTGCCCAGTCTGCGCATAGTTCGGAGGGCAGGATTTGCATGAAACGGGCCAGGACTACGGCGTGGGGCTTGTGTGCGTCTACGAGTTGGCGTAGTTGGGCGAAAGCGGCCTGTTTGCCTTCGGGGTCGTTGGGTGGGAAGGGCACGTGGTGGAAGGGGATTCCGTGTGCCCTCGTGATGCCGGCCAGGTCGGCGTGGTTGCCGATGACGGCTGACACGTCCACGTCCAGTTCGTGCGAGGCGACCCTGCCCAGGAGGTCGTAGAGGCAGTGGCCTTCTTTGGAGACGAGGATTACCACGCGTTTGCGTTCGCCGGTGTCGCTGATGCGCCAGTTGGCGTTTGCGCCCAACTCTCGTGCCACCTGGCCGAAACGGGCGCGTAGCTCGTCGGCGCCGAAGGGCAGGGAGTCGGCTCGGACCTCCTGGCGGGTGAAGAACCAGTTGGTCGTCGGGTCGGTGTGGTAGGCGGCCTCGACGATCCAGCCGCCGTGTTCGGCCAGGAACGAGGAGATCCGGGCCACGATGCCGGTGCGGTCCGGGCACCCGAAGGTGATCACATAGCGTCGCTCTACCACGGTTCAGAAGTATTCACGGTCGGGGCAGGGAGTCCAGCAGGGACCTGTCACCCGACACGATGGCTCCGCTCGGCCTGCCCCACACCGCGCGGTAGACGGCGTCGGCGGTGCCGGCGACGGTGGTGTCCTCGTCGGTCGCGGAGTCGGTTGGTGCGCTGGTCTCGGGTACCTGGTCGGGGGCGATGCGCAGTTCCCATGTGCGGCCTGCGTCGGCTGCGTGGAACAGCAGGCGGCCCTCGCGGTCGATCGGGTGGACCTGGGCGGCGCGCACGAGCAGGCGGGTCAGGTACTCGTCGACGCCGTCGGCGGCGAACTCGGTGTCCCACAACAGGGTCGGGACCTCGTGGCCGTGCAGGGCGTGTTCGGCGTCCAGGCGGTGGATCGCGATCTCGTGCGCCTGCCGCCGTGCCCAGAAGCCCGCCTGCTTGGGGCCGATGAACGTCCACGTCGGGGTGTCGGAGTGCAGGCTCGTCAGCAGCCGCTCGAGCTCGGTGAAACGGTCGTCCCACCAGGTCAGGAGGTCGTCCCAGGACTGGGGGCGAGGGGTGGCCCGGGGGCGTTCACCGTCGGCGGGGGTGTGCAGGGCGGCCAGCGCCCAGGAGTGGACGCCCGCGAGGTGGTCGACGAGCTTGTGGACGGTCCAGCCGGGGCAGGTCGGCACCGGCACGTCGGGGCCGGCGGCCAGGACGGCGGCCCGCAGCGCGTCGTACTCGGCGCGGGCGTGCGCGAGGTAGTCGTGGTGCTGCACGGGCCCGAGCCTAGGGCTGGACCGAATGCCACGGCACGGTGACCTCGCCCAGCCGCCACCGCTTCCGGTCGTCCAGCACGGGCCACTTCGCGCTGAACAGGCGCACTGCCTCCACCCAGCGGGCGCGCGGGCCGAACGGGGCGTAGGTCGCGGCGGTGGCCCAGCACGCGTCGAGTTCGGTGAGCAGAGCGTGCACTCGTTCGCCTGGGACGTTGCGGTGGATCAGCGCCTTGGGCAGGCGTTCCGCGAGGTCGCCGGGGGTGTCGATGTCGCGGGGCAGGCACGACAGCGTGAACGTCTGCGGGCCGTCCGCGGTCAGCGCGACCCACGAGCAGCGCCGGCCGATCTCGTCGCACGTGCCCTCGACGAGGACGCCGCCGGGCGCGAGCCGGCCGACCATCGTGTCCCACGCCTCCGCCGCCTGCTCCTCGGTGTACTGGCGGAGGACGTTGAACGCGCGCAGCAGCACCGGGCGGCGGCCGGCCAGTTCGAACCCGCCGCGCCGGAACTCCAGGCGCGGCGGGTCGGCCACCGCCTCGCCCGCGGCGACCCGTTCGGCGTCCAGTTCCAGGCCCAGCACCCGCAGCCGCGGGTTGAGGTGCCGCAGCCGGGTGGCCAGCTCGACGGTCGTGATCGGCGAGGAGCCGTAGCCGAGGTCGACGACCAGCGGGTCGTCGGAGCGTTCGAGGAGCGGACCGCACGCGTGGGCGACCCACCGGTCGACGCGGCGGAGCCGGTTGGGGTTGGTGGTGCCCCTCGTGGGCAGGCCGAGCGCCCTGGCCCGGCCCGCCGCTAGGCGCGGCGTGCGAGCCATTCGGCGGTGAACTCGGATTCCTTGTCCAGCAGCAGGGCGACCTGCTCGGCGATCAGCGACTCCAGCTTGCCGCCCATCAGCGGGATGCTCACCTTGACCTGACCCACGAGGGTGAGTTCGCTCCCACCGGCGGCGGTGTCGGCGACGGTGAAGGTCCCGTCGAGGCGGCCCGGCACGCCGTTGAGCGTGACCTCGACCGTGCCCGTGTACCCGGCGTCGGTCCACGACTCGGCGCGGTTGATCACGAGGTCGCCGCCCAGCACGCCGCGTGCCATCGAGGGCAGCTTGTCCGCGGGCACACCCTGCTTGAGCTGGTAGGACGTGGTGCCGTCGGTCTTGTCGAAGGCGATCAGCGCGGCGTCGGCGCCGCCCAGGACGTCCAGCCGGTCGCGCAGGTAGGTCTCGTCCACGAGGGCGGAGTAGACGTCCGAGGCCGGCCAGCGGGACGTCGTCAGGTGCTCGATGCGGCGTGCCATGCCGCGGAGGCTACCGTTGACGCCCGTGACCACCCCGCTGTCCAGCACCCACGTGCGGCTCGCCGAGCACACCACGCTGCGGCTCGGCGGCCCGGCGACCCGGTTCGAGCGCGCCACCACGGCCGCCGACCTGGTCGAGGCCGTGCGCGCGGTGGACGCCTCCGGCGAACCGCTGCTCCTGCTGGGCGGCGGCTCCAACCTCGTCGTGGCCGACGCGGGCTTCACCGGCACCGTCGTCCAGGTCGGCACGCGCGGCCGGCGCCTGGACCCGCTGGGCGACGGCCTGGTGCAGCTGACCGTCGAGGCGGGCGAGGACTGGGACTCGGTGGTCGCCGAGGCGGTGTCGCAGGGCCTGGGCGGCCTGGAGTGCCTGTCCGGCGTGCCCGGCCTGGTCGGCGCGACGCCGGTGCAGAACGTCGGCGCGTACGGGGTGGAGATCTCCCAGGTGCTGACGTCGGTGGACCTCCTGGACCGCCGCACCGGCCGCGTCCACCAGGTCCCCGCGCACGACCTGGGCCTGGCTTACCGGACCAGCGTCCTGAAGGGCACCGACCGGGCGGTGGTGCTGCGGGCGCGGTTCGCCCTGACCTCCGGCGGCCAGTCCGCCCCCATCCGCTACGCCGAGCTGGCCCGGGTGCTGGGCGTGTCCCAGGGCGACCGGGTGCCCGCCGACGCGGCCCGCAAGGCGGTCCTGGACCTGCGCCGCGGCAAGGGCATGGTGCTCGACCCGGCCGACCACGACACGTGGAGCGCGGGGTCGTTCTTCACCAACCCCGTCCTGGACGCCTCGACGCTGACGGGCGTGCTGATCCGGATCGCCGAACGCCTGGGCCGCCACGTCGACGTGCCCACCTACCCGGGCGGTCCGGGCGCGAGCAAGCTGTCGGCGGCGTGGCTCATCGAACGCGCAGGCTTCACCAAGGGCCACCGCGGCCCGGGTGGGCGAGTCGCGCTGTCCGGCAAGCACACCCTGGCCCTGACCAACCGCGGCAGCGCCACCACCGAGGACCTCCTGGACCTGGCCCGCGAGGTCCGCGACGGCGTCCGAGCGGCCTTCGGCGTGGAACTCCACCCGGAACCCGTCCTGGTCAACTGCACCCTCTGACCCCACCATCCCCGCAGGTGGCGAACCCCGGCCGCCCACGCCCCCCGGCGAGGCCGCGTCGGCTTGTCGCGCCGATTTCCCGCCGATCAGCTTTTCCGATCGGCGGGAAATCGGCGCGATGAGCCGACAGCGGGGCGGCCTCGCCGCGCGACGCCGGAGGCGGCGCAATCCAACACCTCCGAACGGGTGACCAGGTGTGACGAAACCTCACCCCGCGCGTTTCATGGAGGCAGAGGTCCCTGTGGGAGGTCGTCATGGTGGGCGGCGGGCGTGGGGTGGTTTCGGCCATCAAGCGGTTGGTGGAGGGTGACTTCTTGGGTCGGCCCGGCGTGGTCGGGGTGGACGTCGGGGAGAAGGTCGTCGGCGGTCGGGGGACCGGGGTTCCCGCGGTGGTCGTGTTCGTGCGGGAGAAGCGGCGGTCCGCGCAGTTCACCATCCCGTCCGAAGTCCTCGGTGTGCCAACGGATGTCGTGGAGGACGTGTTCTACCCGCACCACACCCTCGCCTCCCCCGAAGGCGTCAGCGGGGCCGAGCGGCACGACGTGCTGGCCGGGGGTATCGGGATCGGGCCCAGTCGCGCGGTCCGGTTCGTGCCGCCGGACGTGCCCGAGGCGGACGACTACCTCGTCGCCGGCACGCTCGGCGCGCTGGTCACGCCGCGCACCCGTCGGCGCACGATGGCGTTGACGGCCTTCCACGTGGCCTGCGTGGACGACGCCTGGGCGGTCGGCGACCCGATGGTGCACCCCTCGCGGGTCGACGGCGGGCACCCGTACCGGGACCAGATCGGCGTCCTGGCGCGGGCGGCGCTGGCCGGGAGCGTCGACGCGGCGGCGATCCTGCTCACCACGCCGAGGGTGCGGCCCGAGGTGCTCGGCGTCGGACCCGTCGCCGGGCGCGGGAAGGCGCGGATCGGTCAGCGGGTGCGCAAGCGCGGGCGCACCACCGCCCTGACGGAAGGCGTGATCGCCTCCACCGAAGCGACGATCACGCTGGACTTCGGCGCGGGCCTGGGCGTGCGGACGTTGCGCGACCAGATCCGGGTCGAGGGCCCGTTCGCCGACCACGGCGACTCGGGCGCGGTGCTGCTGGACGACGACAACCGGGTGGTCGGCCTCTACTGCGGCGGCAGCGAGCGGCGCGGCTTCGCCAACCCGATCGGCGACGTCCTGGACCAGCTCGACGTGGACCTGATCGCGCAACCGTCCACTTAGGACCGGTGCACCCGCGTCGCCGACGCCTGCGCGCGCGGCTTCATGACGATCTGGTCCAGGTTCACGTGCGACGGCCGGGTCACCGCGAACGCGATCACGTCCGCCACGTCGTCGGCGGTCAGCGGTTCCACGCCCGCGTACACCGCCGCCGCCCGCTCGGCGTCGCCCGCGAACCGGTTGACCGAGAAGTCCGTCTCCACCATGCCCGGCAGCACCTCGGTGATCCGCACCGGCTGCCCGAGCAGCTCGCCGCGCAGCGTCCGGTGCAGCGCCGACTGGGCGTGCTTGGCCGAGGTGTAGCCCGACCCGTTGTCGTACGCCTCGTACGCGGCGACCGACGTCACGGTCACGATGTGCCCGTCACCGGACTCGATCAGCTTGGGCAGCAGGCCCTTGGTGACCCGCAGTGTGCCCAGGACGTTGGTCTCCCACATCCAGCGCCAGTCGTCCTCGTCCGCCGACGCCACGGGGTCCAGCCCGCGCGCGCCGCCGGCGTTGTTGACGAGCACCCGCGCGGACGGGACGGCGTCCAGGAACGCCTCGACCGACTCGACGGAGGTCACGTCCAGTTCGACCGCCGTGCCGTCGACGTCGTCCGCGATAGTCTTGAGGAGGTCGAGCCGCCGGGCGCCGAGCACGACGTGGAAGCCCTCGGCGGCGAGCCTGCGCGCGGTGGCCTCGCCGATTCCCGCGCTGGCTCCGGTGACTACTGCGATAGGACGGGTCACAGCGGTGATCCTAGGGTTGTGACGGGAGTCACCTGCACCGAAAGCCGCAGTGCGCGTCCTTTCGTTCGGGAGGTCGAAGTGCGCAAGAGAGTCACGGCCCTGCTGCTGGCGGGCCTCGTGCTGGCCGGGTGCTCCGCCGAGGTCCAGTCCGGTTCCGCGAAGCCGGAGGGCGGCGACAAGCCTCCGGTGGCGAAGTTCACCACCGCGCCCGCCGACGGCGCGACCGAGGTGCCGGTCAACCAGCCGGTCACGGTCACCGTCGCCGACGGCACGATCGACGAGGTGAAGCTGACCAACCCCGAGGGCAAGGCCGTCGAGGGCAAGGTCGCGGCGGACAAGAAGACCTGGTCGAGCGCCGAGCCGCTGGGCTACGGCAAGAGCTACAGCTACACCGGCAAGGCGACCGGCACCGACGGCAAGAAGGTCGAGCTGAAGGGCGCGTTCACCACGCTCACCCCGGCCGCCCAGGTGCGCGCCACCCTGTTCCCGTCCGACGACCAGACCGTGGGCGTCGCCGTCCCGATCATGGTCAAGTTCGAGGCGGACATCGCCGACCGGGCCAGCGCCGAGAAGGCCCTGACCGTCACCAACAGCGCGAACGTCAAGGGCAGCTGGGCGTGGCTGAACGCCCGCGAGGTGCACTACCGGCCCGAGACGTACTGGCCCGCGAACACCAAGGTCCACGTCGAGGCCAAGCTCTACGGCGTCCCCTACGGCGGCGGCGCGTTCGGCAAGGCGGACGTGACCAGCGACTTCACCATCGGCCGCAACCAGGTCGTGAAGATCGACACCCCGTCGCACCAGCTCGTGGTGCAGCGCGACGGCCAGACCGTGGCGACCTACCCGGCCTCTTTCGGTCGGGACAACGACCCGGAGCTGACCACCCCGAACGGCACGTTCGTGGTCATGCAGAAGGACCCGCAGTTCAGCTTCGACAACCCCCGCTACGGCTACACCAACGTGCTGAAGAAGTGGGCCGTCCGCTTCTCCAACCACGGCGAGTTCATCCACGAGAACAACGACAACGCGGGCAACATCGGCCGCGCCAACACCTCGCACGGCTGCGCGAACCTGCTGGAGGCCGACGCCAAGGCGTACTACGACAGCGCGATGGTGGGCGACCCGGTGGAGGTCACCGGCTCGATCACCACGCTGCCCGCCCAGTACGACTGGTACGACTGGCAGATCCCGTGGGCGCAGTGGCAGACGATGTCCGCGCTCTGACCAGCTGAAAAAGCCCGGTGGCTCGCGGAGCCACCGGGCTTTTGCTTATCCGCCGAACTCGTACAAGTGGACCTCCGCGCCGGCGTCGACGAGCGCGAAGCCCGCCTTCTCCAGCACGCGGACCGACGCCGGGTTGCCCGGCTCGACGCCCGCGTGGACGGTCGTCACGCCGGGCGCGGTGAGGGCGTGCACGGTCAGGGCGTGGGTGGCCTCGGTGGCGTAGCCGAGCCCCTGCCGTGACGGAACCACGCCGTAGCCGATCTCCAGGCGGCCCCCGGCCGGCGGCCAGAACAGGCCGATCGAGCCGACGACCAGGCCGGTGGTGCGTTCGACGAGCAGCCGGTGGCCGAACTCGCCACGCCACTGCGGCTGGTCGGCGAGCAGGCCCGCGATCACGCGGTCTCCGTCGGCGGGGAAGTCCTCCGCCCAGTGCGGCAGGCGGGTGCCCGCGGCGATCGCGGTCAGGTCCGCGTCGGTCCACAGGCGCAGGTCGAGACGATCAGTGCTGATCAAGGGAGTTGTCTCCGGGTTCTTCGAGAAGTGGGGTCGCGCGCTCAGGGGCGCGGCGACCGCATGAGGGCAGGCTGAACACGGCTGTGGGCAGCCATATTCACCAGCTCCTCGGTCCTCGAAGATCGACTCCGGCCGGAGGCTAGCACGACCCGATGTGATGTGGATGTGCATCGGGAAGTGATGGGGTCGTCCCGGCGTTGATCCAGGTCGTGCTGACTTCTCTCCTCACCGCCGAGGGCGTGCGGCTCGCCGTCCGGCAGGGCGGGTCCGACGGCCCGGCCGTGGTGCTGGTGCACGGTTGGGCCCAGTCCGGGGAGGTGTGGTCGCACCAACTCGCCGACCCGTCCTTCCGCGCGTACGCGCTCGACCTGCGCGGACACGGTGCGTCGGAGGTTCCCGAGGACGGCTACGGCGACTCGGCGGTGTGGGCGGGCGACCTGCGGACCGTGCTGGACCACACCGGTCCGGCGGTGCTGGTCGGCTGGTCCTACGGCGGTCTGGTGATCGCCGACTACCTGCGGGTCTTCGGGACCGCGGACGTGCGCGGGCTGGTGCTGGTCGGCGCCATCACCGAGATCGGCCGCGGCCGTCCCGGCGGTGCGACCGGACCGGCGATGCGCGCGGCGCTGCCCGCCGCGTTGGCCGAGGACCCCGCGGTGGCGGTGCCCGCGCTGGCCGGGTTCTACGAGCGCCAGGGGCGGTTCGACGGGCCGACCCGGCAGTGGATGCTCGGGACGGCCCTGCGGGTGCCCGCCAGGGTGCGCGGGGCGCTGTTCCGGCGTGATGTGGACTCCGCCGAGGTGCTGCGGGCGGTGGACAAGCCGACACTGGTGGTGCACGGCACCGCCGACGAGGTGGTGGACCCGGCCGCCGGGGCGCACGCGGCGGCCACGATCCCCGGAGCCGAGTTGCGCCACTACGAGAACACCGGCCACGCGCCGTTCCTGGAGCGGCCCGAGTGGTTCGCCGCCGACCTGGCCGCCTTCGTGGCCCGCGCGTCCGCCGACGCCGCGGGGGTGGGGCGGTGAAGCGGGTCGCGGTGCTGTCGGTGCACACCTCGCCGCTGGAGCAGCCCGGCACCGGCGACGCGGGCGGCATGAACGTCTACATCGTGCAGACCGCCGTCCGGATGGCGCGGCGCGGCCTGGAGGTGGAGATCTTCACCCGCGCGACCTCCTCGGACCTGCCGCCGGTCGCCGAGCTCGCGCCGGGCGTGACCGTGCGGCACGTCGTCGCCGGGCCGTTCGAGGGCCTGGGCAAGGAGGAGCTGCCCGGCCAGCTGTGCGCGTTCACCGCGGGCGTGCTGCGCGCCGAGGCCCGCCAGGACCCCGGCCACTACGACGTCATCCACTCGCACTACTGGCTGTCCGGCCAGGTCGGGTGGCTGGCCCGGGAGCGCTGGGGCGTGCCGCTGGTGCACACCGCGCACACCCTGGCCAAGGTCAAGAACGCCAACCTGGCCTCCTGCGACGCCCCTGAGCCCCGGATGCGCGTGATCGGCGAGGAGCAGGTGGTCGCCGAGGCGGACCTGCTGGTCGCCAACACCGACGTCGAGGCGGGCGAGCTGGTCAAGCTCTACGACGCCGACCCGGCCAAGGTCGCGGTGGTGCCGCCGGGCGTCGACCTCGACCGGTTCACGCCCGGCGACCGGGAGGCGGCGCGCGCGGCCCTGGGGTTGCGGCCGGACGCGGTCGTGCTGGCGTTCGTGGGCCGCATCCAGCCGTTGAAGGCCCCGGACGTGCTGGTCAACGCCGCCGCGGAGCTGCTCCGGCGCGAGCCGCAGGTGCGGGACCGGCTGGTCGTGCTGGTCGTCGGCGGGCCGTCGGGGTCGGGCATGAAGACGCCCGAGAGCCTGCGGGAGCTGGCCGGTCACCTGGGCATCTCGGACGTGGTGCGGTTCCTGCCGCCGCAGGGCGGCGACGCGCTGGCGCGGGTGTACCGGGCGGCCGACGTGGTGGCCGTGCCCAGCCACAACGAGTCGTTCGGGCTGGTGGCGCTGGAGGCCCAGGCGTGCGGCACGCCCGTGGTCGCGGCGGCGGTCGGCGGGCTGCCGGTGGCCGTGCGGGACGGCGTGTCGGGCCTGCTGGTCGCGGGCCACGAGCCGGACGCGTGGGCCAAGACGCTGGCCGAGCTGGTGCTGCACCCCGCGTACCGGGAGGAGCTCGCGAGCAACGCCGTGGGGCACGCCCGCCGGTTCTCGTGGGACCGCACGACTGATTCACTGCTCGAGGGGTACGCCCGTGCCCGGGACGTGTTCCGCGAGGAGGTGTTCGCTTGAGCCTGGACGAGACCATCGCGTCCGCTTTGGACGAGCGGGAGCTGGCCTACCAGCACAAGGAGCCCGGCAAGTTCTTCGTGACCCTGCCCGGCACGAAGAAGCTCCAGACCAACTGCTGGCTGGTCGTCGGCCGGCACGCCCTGGTCGTCGAGGCCTTCGTGTGCCGCAACCCGGACGAGTCGCACGAGGACGTGTTCCGCTTCCTGTTGCGCCGCAACGCGAAGCTCTACGGGGTGCACTACACGATCGACACCCGCGGCGACATCTACCTGGTGGGGCGGATCGCCCTGCACGCGGTGACGCCGGAGGAGCTGGACCGCGTGCTCGGGCAGGTCGTGGAGGCCGCGGACGGCGACTTCAACACGCTGCTGGAGATCGGCTTCAAGGGCGCGATCCAGCGCGAGTGGGACTGGCGGGTCTCGCGCGGCGAGTCGCTGGCCAACCTGAAGGCCTTCCAGCACCTGGTGTCCGAATCGTGATCGGTTGAGGCGCAACTGACCGTCGCGGGCGTTCCGTCCCCCGGGTGACATCAACCACCCAGGGAGGGGACATGGGCAGACGCACGGGGTTCGCCATCGCGGCCTTGGCGGTCTTCGCGCTGGCCGGGTGTTCGGCGGCGACTGACAGCTCCAGCGGGCAGGCCGCCGACGCCCGCATGGCCGAGCCGCCGCAGGGCGGGATGACACCGATGCAGGGCAGGCCCGAGCAGCCGGGGAAGGCCGGTGAACCGGCCAGGGGCGAGGCGCAGACCGCGGTGCAGGCGGACCGGATGCTGGTCCGCACCGCGTCGATCGAGCTGCGGGCCGCCGACGTGACCGCGGTGTTGGCGCAGGTCAAGGACCTGGCAATCGCCAAGGGCGGCTACCCGGCGCAGGAGAACTCGACCCGGTCGCAGGGCACCGTGACCCTGCGCGTGCCCGGCGACCGGCTCGACGCCGTGCTCAAGGACCTCCACGCCCTGCCCGACACCGAGGTGGCCCGGCAGGACCTGAAGAGCGAGGACGTCACCGAGCAGGTCGTGGACGTCGAGGCGCGGATCGCCAACCAGCGGGCCAGCGTCGAGCGGGTGCGCGGGCTGCTGGAACGGGCCGGCAGCACGTCGGAGATCACGCAGATCGAGGCCGAGCTGACCAAGCGCCAGTCCGAGCTGGAGTCGCTCCAGCGCCGCCACGACACGCTCAAGAGCCAGGTCGCCATGTCCACGCTGACCGTCACCGTGGCGCAGGCTCCCCCGGCTCCGGCCCCCGCGCGGGACGACGATCCGACGTTCCTCAGCGCCCTGGGCGGCGGCTGGGACGCGTTGGCCGGCGCGGGCGCGTGGGTACTGGTCGTGCTCGGCGCGGTGCTGCCGTTCGCCGTGGTGCTCGGCGTGCCGGCGGTGGCGTTCCTGGTGTGGCGGCGCAACCGGCGGCCGGCCGTCGTCACCCAGGAGAGCACGACTCCCTGACCGGACGCCCACGGAGGGTGTGCGTGCGCGCGGAGCGCGGGGCGGCTTGGGAGAGAGGGGGAGTCGCGAGCTCAAGCCGCCCCGCGTTGAGTCCCGCTACCTGGGGATCCGGGCGGGGGGAGCCCGAGAATCCCAGCGGGCCGCGGTTCGACGGGGGGATGGCGAACCGCGGTGGCGCCGACAGGGTCGTCGGAGTGCGTGGGAGCCGACCCGGTCGAACCCTGTCAACTTGGCAGATCGCCGGCGATCGCCACAAGACCTGGCGTTGCTCCATTCGAGTGTTCTTAGCCGCGTTAAGTAACGTCTCCGTGATCATGCGTTTGCCTTGACCTGGTTTGTGCCGTGGCTCACGATGGCGGGATCGCAGTTACTTACGAGTAGTGGGGTCGCCGCATGGTCTTCCGCAGTCCATTCCCCGATGTCGAGGTCCCGGACGTCTCTCTGCACGAGCTGCTGTTCGGCGACCTCGGCGACCGCGCCGACCGCGTCGCCCTGGTCGACGGCTCGTCGGGCGCATCCCTGTCCTACCGGCAGCTCGCGGGCGCGGTGGACCGGCTCGCGGCGGCCCTCGCGGAGCGGGGGATCGGCAAGGGCGACGTGGTCGGCATCCTCAGCCCCAACACCCCGTACTACGCGGTCGTCTTCCACGGCATCCTCCGCGCCGGCGCGACCGCGACCACGATCAACGCCCTCTACACGGCCGACGAGGTCGCCCACCAGCTGTCCGACGCGGGCGCGAAGATGCTGTTCACGGTGTCCGTGCTGCTGCCCAACGCCGCGCCGGGCGCCGAGAAGGCGGGCGTGTCCGACGTCGTCGTGCTCGACCAGGCCGAGGGCTACCCCAACCTGACCGAGCTGCTCGCCTCGACCGGCCCGGTGCCCGAGGTGTCCGTGGACCCGGCCGAGGACGTGGCGGTGCTGCCGTACTCGTCGGGCACCACCGGCAAGGCCAAGGGCGTGATGCTGACCCACCGGAACCTGGTGGCCAACATCGTGCAGTGCGGGCCGCTGCTCAAGGTCGACGGGGAGACCCGCATCCTGGCCGTGCTGCCGTTCTTCCACATCTACGGCATGCAGGTGCTGATGAACAACGGCCTGTACGTCGGCGCGACCGTCGTGACCATGCCGAAGTTCGACCTGCCGGAGTTCCTGAGGGTCATCCAGGACCACCGCACCGACCGCGTGTACATCGCGCCCCCGGTGGCCGTGGCCCTGGCCAAGCACCCGCTGGTCGACCAGTACGACCTGTCCGCGATCCACACCATCTTCTCCGGCGCGGCCCCCTTGGACGTCGACCTCGCCGCCGCGGTCGCCAAGCGCCTGGGCTGCCGCGTCTCGCAGGGCTACGGCATGACCGAGATGAGCCCGGTCTCCCACGCCATCCCGGACGGCCGCGACGACATCTCGGTGGGCACGGTCGGCGTGATCGCCCCGAACATGGAATGCCGCTTCGTCGACCCGGCCACCGGCGAGGACGTGGGCGTGGGCGAACGCGGCGAACTCTGGTGCCGCGGCCCGAACATCATGAAGGGCTACCTGAACAACCCCGACGCAACCGCCGCCACCCTGGACGACGAGGGCTGGCTGCACACGGGTGATGTGGGCGTGATCGACGAGGACGGCCTGGTCAGCATCGTGGACCGGGTGAAGGAGCTGATCAAGTACAAGGGCTACCAGGTGCCGCCGGCGGAGCTGGAGGCCCTGCTGTTGACCCATCCGGAGATCGCCGACGCGGCCGTGGTTGGCGTGCGCGACGAGGAGGGCGAGGAGGTGCCCAAGGCGTTCGTCGTGCTCCAGCCGGGGTCGTCGTTGGATGCTGCGGGCGTGATGGACTTCGTGGCTGCGCACGTGGCTCCGCACAAGAAGGTGCGGGTGGTGGAGTTCATCGAGGCCATCCCGAAGTCGGCGTCCGGCAAGATCCTGCGCAAGGACCTCCGGGCACGCGAGAACGCCTGATCGCTCGCTCTACCGGCCCAGGTCAGGCCTTCGTGGGCCTGACCTGGCCTGTAGTGAGGTCAGGTTCTTGCGGCTGGTGATGGTGTCGGGATGGTCGGCCCCCAGCATGTCGGTGCGGATGGCAAGAGCTCGGCGGAGCAGTCGTCTGGCTTCGCTCAGGTGTCCGAGGTCGGACAACACGAGTGCGAGGTTGTGCACGCAGGTCGCGACGACGGGGTTGTCGGGTCCGTAGGTGGCTTCGTCGATGGCGAGGGCGCGCTCGTACAGGGCTCGGGCTTCGTCGGGGCGACCAAGGTGGCGCAACGCGATGCCGAGGTTGTTGAGGCGGATCGCGACGGTGGGGTGGTCGGGTCCGTTGGCGGTTTCGTCGATGGCGAGGGCGCGCTCGTACAGGGCTCGGGCTTCGTCGAGGCGACCCAGGTCGCGCAACGCGCCGCCGAGGTTGTTGAGGCGGATCGCGACGGTGGGGTGGTCGGGTCCGTTGGCCGCTTCGGCAATGGCGAGGGCACGTTCGAACAGGGCTCGGGCTTCGTCGGGGTGCCCCAGGTCGCGCAGCACGAGGCCCAGGTTGTTGAGGCGGATCGCGACGTGGTGGTGGTCGGGTCCGGTGGCGGCTTCGGTGATGGCCAACGCCCGCTCGCTCAAGGGCCGGGCCTGGTCTGGGCGGCCGTGGGTGCGGAGGTAGGTCGCGGCGCGGTCGAGCAGCCATGCGGTGTCCTGTGTGGTGGTGCGGTCGTGGCCGAGGTCGTCGTGGAGGGCCAGGACGTGGGGGAGCAGGGCCTGCCACCGGGGCCAGTTCTCGGGCACGGTCATGATCTGGCCCGGGAGGTGGGTGCGGAGGAGGCGTTGTGCCACCGCCTCTCGCGGCGGTGTCGGGTGTCGGTCGTGGCGGGCGCGCAGGGATTGCTGGAGTAGGCGGTGGGCGATGGTCACGTCGCTGCCTGTGCGGCGGATGAGGTACCAGTCCGCGAGTGCGCCGACGGTGTCCACGAGTCCGACCGGATCGGTGACGACCGTGGCCAAGGGCTCGGGTAGCTCGTCGGGGTGGGTGGTGAAGAGGTCCAAGGGGACTGGTTCGGGGGCTAGCCACGCCAGGATTTCCACCAGTTGAACGGCTGCGGCGTCCTGGTCGGCCAGGGCGGTGAGGGACAGGTCCCACAGCGTTGCCAGGGTTTCGGCGCGGCCGGCTACTCGGCCGCGGGGCAGCATGCGGGTGGTTTGGGTGCGTAGTAGGTCCAGGTAGTCGTCGATGGGTAGGCGGGTGCTTTCCAGGTAGGCCGCGGCCTGTTCGATCGCCAGGGGAAGGTCGCCTACCAGCTCCGCCAACTCCTGTGCGGCAGCCTGCGGTACGGCGGGGATGCGGCTGTGCAGTAGGGCGATGCTCTCCGCGCGGTCCAGCACATCGACGTCGATGACCGGGCCTACGGCGCCGAAGCCGCCGCGTCGGGTGGTGATCAGGACTCGGCCCTCGCCGGAGGGCAGGTAGGGCCACAGGGCGGTGGGGTCCTCGGCGTTGTCGAAGATCAGCAGCCATCGGGCGCGGTGGTGCAGTGCGCTCAGGACTGAGCCGGCCATCGCGACCGCGTCCGGTTTCGCGGGCAGGCCCAGCGCGATGCCCAGTTCGGCCAGGTGGTCGGGGATCAAGGCCGGTTGTTCGGCCGGGATCCACCAGACGACGTCGAAGTCGGCGGCGTAGCGGTGGGCGTACTCGACCGCTGTCTGGGACTTGCCGACACCGCCCAACCCGAGCAGGGAGTGCACGGCCACCGCCCCCGAACCCCGGACCGCCTCGTGCAGCCGTGCCAACAGCTCCTCACGGCCGGTGAAGTGCGGGTTTCGGGCCGGTACGCGCCACGCCCTCCCGGCCGACGCCGCCGCCGGCGCGTGGTAGTGGACGTCGCGGCCGGCCTGGAACACCGTGCCGCCCGACCCCGCCTCGCCGGACTGCTCCACCCGGCCCGCCGTCTCGCCCAACGGACCACCCTCCTGCACGAACCGTCCGCAACCGCCTACCCATACCCCACGAACCCCGACACCGGCCCGCAAGGTTGCGGTGCCGCACGGGTGGGCGGTTCCGGCATACCATCGGTGGGTGAGCGAAGAGCGCGATCCCGCGGCTGATGAGCGGGACCGGCTTGCGGACGCGCGGGACCTGGCCGCCGACGAGCGCGACCAGGCCGCGGATCGGCGTGAGGCGCTCGCCGACGAGCGTGAAGGGCGTGTCGACCGGCGGGAGGACGACCTCCACCGGCACGACCAGGAGAGACTCGCGCGGCGGGGTGCGCGTGGGCACGTGGAGGGCAGTGCCGAGACGCTCCGGCTGGCGCAGGAGGCGATCGACCGGTCGCAGGCCAGGCTGGACCGGTCCGCCGCCGCCATCCGGTCCTCCTCCCGGCGGGCGTTGCGCGAGCAGGCCGAGGTGGATCGGGAGGTCCGGCGCAGCGAGCGCGATCTCGACGACCCCGAACCACCCGAGAACTAGCGGAACGAGGCCGCGTTCTCCGTCGCCCAGGACGTGAAGTCCCGGGGCGGGCGGCCCAGGAGGTTGGAAACCACCGGGGACACGCGGGTCGCGGCGGTGGGTGGGTTGCCGTGCCAGTCCAGCAGGAACTCGGCCATCTCCGGGTCCATCCCGGACGCCGTGTACCGGTCCAGCGCCTGCTCCCGGGTCAGCTCGTCGAACGTGAACCGCTGCCCGACCGCGTCGCCCAGGATGCGCAGCTTCTCCCGCGGTGACAGGACTTCCGGCCCGGTGACGGTGTACCGCCGCCCGCCGTGCCCCTCGGACGTCAGCACCGCCGCCGACACCGCGCCCACGTCGGCCTCGTCCACGCCCGCGGTCGCCACGTCCGCGAACGGCTCGTCCAGCACACCGCTCGCGCGCAGCCGCTCGGCCCAGGTGAACACGTTGGCGTAGAAGTCGGTCGCCTCCAGCACCGTCCACTCCAGACCGGACTCGGCCACGGCCTGCTCCACCGGACCCCAGAAACCGTTCCACAGCACGGAGATCCGCCGCACCCCCGCCTCGACCGCCAGCCGGACGATCTCCGGCCCGGTGGTCAGCGTGGCGTAGTCGTCGCCGCCGATCGTGAGCAGGTGGACACCGGTCACCCCCTTGAACGCGGTCTCCAGCGTTTCGGGCCGCGTCAGGTCGCCCTCGACCACCTCGACCCCCGCCAACCCGGCCCGCCGGGCGTCCCGGGTGAGCGCCCGCACGGGGTGCCCTCCTCGCAGGAGTTGCGCAACCACTTCGCGGCCCGCCTTGCCGGTCGCACCGGTCACCAAGAACGTCATGGTCCCGACGCTAGGACCTCCACCAAACTGGAGGTCAACTGCAACGATCCAGCGTCGGCGGTCACAGCGGATGCGACCCGCGCCGGGTCATCTGGCAGGCTTGCGGGCATGGCTGTCGGAACCCTGGTGCTGCTCCGCCACGGCGAGAGCGTCTGGAACGCGGAGAACCTGTTCACCGGCTGGGTGGACGTCCCCCTGTCCGAGAAGGGCGTGCGGGAGGCGCAGCGCGGCGGCGTGCTGCTGCGCGAGGCGAACCTGCTGCCCGAGGTCGTGCACACCTCCCTGCTGCGCCGCGCGATCTCCACCGCCAACCTGGCGCTGGACGCGGCCGACCGGCACTGGATCCCGGTCAAGCGGGACTGGCGGCTCAACGAGCGCCACTACGGCGCGTTGCAGGGCAAGAACAAGAAGCAGACCCTGGAGGAGTTCGGCGAGGAGCAGTTCATGCTCTGGCGCCGCTCCTACGACACCCCGCCGCCGCCCATCGAGCCGGGCACCGAGTTCAGCCAGGACGCCGACCCGCGCTACGCCGGTCTCGGCCCGGACCTGCCGCTCACCGAGTGCCTGCTGGACGTCGTGGAGCGGATGATCCCCTACTGGGAGTCCGCCATCGTCCCGGACCTGCGCGAGGGCAAGACCGTCCTGGTCGCCGCGCACGGCAACTCGCTGCGCGCCCTGGTGAAGCACCTCGACGGCATCTCCGACGAGGCGATCGCGGGCCTGAACATCCCCACCGGCATCCCGCTGCGCTACGACCTGGACGAGGACCTGCGCCCGGTCACCCCCGGCGGCACTTACCTGGACCCGGACGCGGCGGCGGACGCCATCAAGGCCGTGGCCAACCAGGGCCGCTAGCCCAAAACGCCAGACCAAGACCCGCCAGACCAAGACCCGCCAGACCGAGGGCCGCTAGACCAGCCCCAGGTCACGGGCGCGCACCCCGGCTTGAAAGCGGGACGAAGCGCCCAAAGCGGACATCAGCTCGGCCACGCGGCGGCGGTACGTGCGCACGGACATCCCCAGCGCGCGTGCCGCCGCCTCGTCGGTCCACCCGGCGTTGAGGGCGTCCACCACGCCGGGCACCACGGCCCGCAGCTCGGCCATCTCGGCTTCGTGCACGGCCAGCTCGGTCCCGCCGCGCCACGCCGCCTCGAACAGCGAGCGCACCCCGTGCACCACCTCGGCCCGGGTGATCACGCTGTAGCTGCGCGCCCCCTGTGACTCGTCGCCGGCCAGGATGGCGACGCGGTCATCCAGCAGGATCGTCTCGTTCACCTCGTGCGCGCTGACCCGCACCTGCGCCCCGTGCGACGCCATGACCCGCGCGTGCTCGGCCCACGCCGGCTCCAGCATGGTCGAGAGCCGGAACAGCTTGCGCACCTTGGACGCCCGCTGCCTGGGCAGGATCGGGTGGGTGCCCATCCAGGTGCGCAGGGCGTTGGCCGCGCACGCCAGCTCCGTGGTCGCCGCCTCGAACAGGTGGCCCGCCCGCTTGTACAGCTCCGCCTCGCCCCGCACCACCACGACACCGCTCACCCGCCCAGCTTGGCAGCTAGTTGCCAATCCCAGCGCCGGAAATCCGCCCCGACCACAGTGGACCGCGTGCTGAACCTCTCCCGCGTCGGTTACGGCGCCATGCAGCTCACCGGCCCCGGCGTCTACGGCCCGCCCGCGGACCGCGAGAACGCCGTGCGCGTCCTGCGCCGGGCCGTCGAACTCGGCGTCGACCACATCGACACCAGCGACTTCTACGGCCCGCACGTCGTCAACGAGCTGATCCGCGAGGCCCTCCACCCCTACGACGGCCTGACGATCGTCACCAAGGTCGGCTACCGCCGCACCCCGGACACGAGCTGGGTGCCCGCCCGCACCGCCGGGGAGCTGCGCGACGCCGTCCACGACAACCTGCGCAACCTCAAGGTGGACCGCCTGGACGTGGTCAACCTGCGCGTCGACGGCGCGCACGTCGACCTCGAAGAGCCCTTCACCGTCCTCGCCGAACTGCGCGAGGAGGGCTTGATCCGGGACCTGGGCATCAGCAACACCACCCGGCTCGACGAAGCCCGGAAGATCGCCCCCGTGGTCTGCGTCCAGAACCACTACAACATCGCCCACCGCGCGGACGAGGCCACTCTGGAAGCCACGGCCGCCCGGAACATCGCCTACGTCCCGTTCTTCCCCCTCGGCGGCTTCACCCCCTTCCAGAACGCCGTCCTGGACGAGGTCGCCCGCGAGCACGACGCCACCCCGCGCCAGGTGGCCCTGGCGTGGCTGCTGCACCGCTCACCCACCGTGCTGCTGATCCCCGGCACGTCGTCGGAACGACACCTGGAAGAGAACCTGGCGTCCGCCGCGCTGCGCCTGTCCGAACAGGACCTGACCCGCTTGGACACGATTGGGTGAACTGGAACCGACCGGGCGGAAAACATCGGTCCCAGACGGTGTCGCAGGAGTCACGAACCACGCCTGCGGACTAGGCCGTACCCGCCCTGACCTGCTTACGATGCCTTCGTGACCGCAACGGGTTACCTCGTCCTGTCGATCGGCGCTCTGCTGATCGGCGGTGCGGCGTTCCTCGTGGGGCGCGCCACCGGCAGTCCGAAGGCGCAGCGGCCGGCCGGGCTCACCGTCGCCGACCTGATGGCGATGGTGGTCCAGTCCTCCCACGACGGGATCGTCGTCCTCAACGTCTTCGGAGACGTCGTCCTGCACAACCCGCGCGCCGAGGAGCTGGGGGTCGTGCGCAACAACCGCGTCGACGACCGGGCCCGCCGCGCGGCCGAGCTGACCCGCCAGAGCGGCGAGGTGGTCCACGTGGACGTCTCGCCGCTGGAGGTCAAGGGCCGCCAGCCCGAGGCCGTGCACGCCGCGGTCAAGGTGCTCACCGAGGGGTTCGTCGTCGTGGACGCCTCCGACGAGTCGGACTCGGTCCGGCTGGAGGCGACCCGGCGGGACTTCGTCGCCAACGTCAGCCACGAGCTCAAGACCCCGGTGGGCGCGCTCGCCCTGCTCGCGGAGGCCGTCCTGGACGCCTCCGACGACCAGGAGGAGGTCCGCCGGTTCAGCGCGAAGATCATGCAGGAGGCCACCCGCCTGGGCACCCTGGTCACCGAGCTGATCGCGCTGTCCCGGCTCCAGGGCGCGGAGAAGCTGCCCGAGCTCAACCGGGTCGAGATCGACGTCGTGGTCAGCGAGGCGCTGGGCCGCTCCAAGCTCGCCGCCGAGTCCGCGGGCATCGAGATCACCACCGACGAGCCCAGCGGCCTGGAGGTCGAGGGCGACCGGACGCTGTTGGTCACCGCGCTGAGCAACCTGCTGGACAACGCGGTCGCCTACTCGCCGCCGGGCAGCCCCGTCTCGGTCAGCCGCAAGCTGGTCGAGGGGTTCGTCGAGATCGCCGTGACCGACCGGGGCATCGGCATCGCCGAGGACCAGCAGACCCGCGTGTTCGAGCGGTTCTACCGCGTGGACAAGGCCCGGTCGCGCGCCACCGGCGGCACCGGCCTGGGCCTCGCGATCGTCAAGCACGTCGCCGCGAACCACGGCGGCGAGGTCAAGCTGTGGAGCCTGCCCGGCACCGGCTCGACCTTCACCCTGCGCATCCCGGCACACCCCGACCGGGACGAGCAGACCACCGACCTACCCAAGCCGGAACTCGCTGTCCCTGTGCCGACCAGCGCGGGCAAACCCGGAGGAGAGCTGTGACCAGGGTGCTCATCGTGGAGGACGAGGAGTCCTTCGCCGATCCGCTCGCCTTCCTGCTGCGCAAGGAGGGCTTCACCGCGGCGCTCGCGGCCACCGGCCAGGAGGCGCTGGAGGAGTTCGACCGCAACGGCGCCGACATCGTGCTGCTGGACCTCATGCTGCCCGGCATGAGCGGCACCGACGTGTGCAAGCAGTTGCGCGCCCGCTCGGCCGTGCCCGTGATCATGGTCACGGCGCGGGACAGCGAGATCGACAAGGTCGTCGGCCTGGAGCTGGGCGCGGACGACTACGTCACCAAGCCCTACTCGGCGCGCGAGCTGATCGCCCGCATCCGGGCCGTGCTGCGCCGCGGCGGCGAGTCCGAGGAGCTGTTGCCGCAGGTCCTGGAGGCGGGGCCGGTGCGGATGGACGTCGAGCGGCACGTGGTGACCGTCGACGGCGTCGAGGTGAACCTGCCGCTGAAGGAGTTCGACCTCCTCGAGTACCTGCTGCGCAACGTCGGCCGGGTGCTGACCCGCGGGCAGCTCATCGACCGGGTGTGGGGCGCGGACTACGTCGGCGACACCAAGACCCTGGACGTGCACGTCAAGCGGCTGCGCTCGAAGATCGAGCCGGACCCGTCGACGCCCCGCCACCTGGTGACGGTGCGCGGACTGGGCTACAAGTTCGAGTCCTGACCGCCCCGACCGGGTACGGTGCACGCCGTGCGCCTCGGGGTCCTTGATGTGGGGTCCAACACCGTCCACCTGTTGGTGGTGGACGCTCATCGGGGTGCCCACCCCACGCCGATGAGTTCGGAGAAGTCCGTCCTGCGGCTGGCCGAGCAGCTCGACGGCGACGGCCTGCTGACCAAGGTGGGCGCGGACCGGCTGGTCCGGGCGGTCGCCGCCACCAAGGCGTCGGCGGCCCGGCTGGGCTGCGAGGACCTGATGGCCTTCGCGACCTCGGCGGTCCGCGAGGCGGGCAACTCCGCCGAGGTGCTGGACCGGGTGCGCACCGAGACCGGCGTGGACCTCAAGGTCCTGTCCGGCGAGGACGAGGCCCGCTACACCTTCCTCGCGGTGCGCCGCTGGTACGGGTGGTCGGCGGGCCGGCTGCTGTGCCTGGACATCGGCGGCGGCTCGCTGGAGCTGGCGTCGGGCGTGGACGAGGAGCCGGAGGAGGCGTTCTCGGTGCCGCTGGGCGCGGGCCGGCTGACCCGCACCCGGTTCCACCACGACCCGCCGACCCGCCAGGAGGTCAACGAGACCACCGAGTGGCTCGACGACCAGCTCGCGCCGGTGGCCAAGAAGCTGCGCCGGGTCGGCGCCCCGGACCGGGTGGTGGCGACGTCCAAGACGTTCCGCACGCTGGCCCGGCTGACCGGCGCGGCGCCGTCGTCGGCCGGACCGCGGGCGCGCCGCGTCCTCACCCACGCCGGCCTGCGGCAGCTGACCGGGTTCATCTCCCGCATGTCGGCGAGCGACCTGGCCGAGCTGGAGGGCGTGAGCTCCAGCCGGGCGCACCAGCTGGTGGCGGGCGCCCTGGTGGCGGAGGCCACCATGCGAGCCCTGTCACTCGGTGAGCTGGAGATTTGCCCCTGGGCGCTGCGGGAAGGTGTCATCCTGCGTCGCCTGGACCACACTGATGGCGCAGACCAGGACACCCCCGCGACCCGCACCCGCCGGTCGGGTGACACTGGACGGACTGGCCGCCACGGGGCACGGTGGAGTTGATGAGTCGAGAGAGCGAGTCGGAGCAGACCCAGCGCACGGTCGCGGAGTTGCTCGCCCAGTACGGCGGGGGCTCCGGCGAGGTGTCGCCGCGTCGGCGACGCCGCCGTGCCGAGGACGCGTCGGACACCGCTCCGCAGGCGATCATCGACCGGGTCAACTCCGACAGCGGCCGGCTGCTGCCGGTGCGCGACGACGACCCGCCGCCGACCGGCCGCCGCGCGGCTCCCGACCAGACCGCCTACGCGCCGCCGGTGACGCCCGAGCCGTTCGCCCGCCCGGCCGAACCCCCGTTCGAGGCCCGCCCACCGGTTGAGCCTCCCTTCGAGGGCCGGCGCGAGCCGGTCGAGCCCCCCTTCGACGGCCGCCGCGAGCCGGCCGAGCCGCCGTTCGAGGGCCGTGGCGCCCGCGGCGGGCGTGCCGAGGGTCGCGGGTCCCGGTCCGCCGAGGCGTTCGAGGGACGGCCCGCCCGGCCCGAGCCGTCCTTCACCCCCGAGCCGCCGCGGTCGCGGCTGGACGCCGCCTTCACCCGGACGCCGCCCCGGCCCGCCGAGCCGCCCCGCCGGGGCGTGCCCGCGCCGACGGAGGCCGAGGAGACCCGGCAGGTGCCGCCGATCGTCGACGACTACGCCGACGACTACGAGCCGCCGCGCCCCACCCCGCCCAAGCTCGACCCGCCCCGGCTCACGCCGCCGCTGGACCCAGCCCGGCTCGCCCCCGACGCGGCCCGGCCGGACGTGTCCCGGCTCAGCCCGCCCGAGGCGCCCCGGCCGGTCCCGCCGAAACCCGACGGCAACCGCGCGAGCCTCCCCCGGTCGGCGCCGCCGCCCCCGCCGCCTCCCGCGCGCGACCCCGTCACCGAGGTGCTGCCGCGCATCGAGGACGAGCTGACCCCGAACGTGCCGCTGGAGTCGCTGCCCACCGAGTCGGTGCTGATCGTGCCGCCCGCGCCGGCCCCGATGCCCGACCCGCTGCCCGACCAGACCGCCGAGGACTGGTTCGGCGACGACTCCGGCGAGATGCCGCGGGTCGAGCCGGAGAACACCCAGTTCCACCCCTACGTGGACCTCGACGAGGAGGACGAGGACGACGACTTCCGCCGTCCCGCGGCCTCCGACGACGAGGAACCCGCCGGGCTCGCCGACGTCGACGCGGACGAGCGGCCCGCCGACCGTTCCCCCGGCCGGGAGTGGCTGGTGATGATCGGCCAGCTGGCCGTCGGCGTGCTGGGCGGCGCGGCCCTGTGGCTGGGCTTCAACTTCCTGTGGCGGACCCTCGCGCCCGCCGCCCTGGTGGTGGCGCTGGCGGTGACCGTGGGCCTGGTGCTGCTGGTCCGCCGGATCCGCCGCGCCGACGACCTCCAGACCACCGTCCTGGCCGTGCTGGTCGGCTTGATCGTCACCGTCTCGCCGGCCGCGATGCTCCTGGTGAAGTCTTGATCCCGATCGGCCTGTCCACGGCCGCCGTGTGGCCGCGCCCGGTCGGCGCGGCGTTCGAGGCGGCGGCCGAGCTGGGCTACGACGGCGTCGAGGTCATGGTGTGGGCCGACCCGGTCAGCCAGGACGTGCGGGCGTTGCAGCGGTTGGTGCAGCGCAGCGGCGTGCCGGTGATGGCCGTGCACGCGCCCTGCCTGCTGATCTCCCAGCGGGTGTGGTCGCCGGACCCGGTGGAGCGGCTGCGGCGCAGCGTCCGGGCCGCGCTGGACCTGGGCGCGCGGACGGTCGTGGTGCACCCGCCGTTCCTGTGGCAGCGCCGGTACGCCGAGACGTTCCCGGACCTGGTCGCGGGCCTGGAGGACGAGACCGGCGTGGCGATCGCGGTGGAGAACATGTTCCCGGTCCGCCGCAAGCTCGGGCGGGGCCGGTCGGTGGCGGTGACGGCGTTCCGCCCGTCCATCGACCCGACCGACGTGGGCCACCGCAACTACACCCTGGACCTGTCCCACGCCTCCGCCGCGCACATGGACGCGATGGAGTTGGCCAAGCGCATGGGCGACGGTCTGACCCACGTGCACCTGGCGGACGGCAGCGGGTTGCCGAAGGACGAACACCTCGTGCCCGGCCGGGGCACCCAGCCGTGCGCTGAGCTCCTGGAATCGCTGGCGCCCTCGGGTTTCGCAGGCCAGGTCGTGCTGGAAGTCAACACGCGCAAGGCCAAGACCGACGCCGACCGGCGTGATCTCCTGGCGGAGTCGCTCCTGTTCGCCCGCCTCCACGTCTGAACCGAGCTTTCCCCCCGGCTAACGACTAGGGTCTTGATCGTGAACCCACTCCGTTCGTTGATCCTCGCCGCCGCGGGCAACGAAGCGGTGCGGCGGGCCGTCGCGTCGGCCCCGATCAGCCGGGACGTCGTGCGCCGCTTCGTCGCGGGAGAGACCGTGGCCTCCGCCGTGGACGCGACCGGCGACCTGGTCGAGGACGGCCTGCGGGTCACGCTGGACTACCTGGGCGAGGACACCACCGACCGCGCGCAGGCCGAGCGGACCGTCCAGGCCTACCTGGCTCTGCTGGACCAGCTGCACGACGTCGGGCTGGCCGCGGACGCCGAGGTGAGCGTGAAGCTGTCCGCGGTCGGCCAGGCCCTGGACGAGCGGCTCGCGCTGGACAACGCCTCCCGCGTGTGCGCGGCGGCCGAGCAGTCCGGCACGACGGTCACCCTCGACATGGAGGACCACACCACCACCGACTCCACCCTGCGCGTGCTGGACGAGCTGCGCCGGGCCTGGCCGGACACCGGCGCGGTGCTCCAGGCGTACCTGCGGCGGACCCTGGACGACTGCGTGGCCCTGGCCGGCACCCGGGTCCGGCTGTGCAAGGGCGCGTACGCGGAGCCGGCGTCGGTGGCCTTCGCCGACCCGCACGAGGTGGACCTGAACTACGTCCGGTGCGCCAACGCCCTGCTCGCGGGCGGCGGCTACCCGATGTTCGCCACCCACGACCCGCGGCTGGTCGAGATCGTGGGCGAGCGGGCGCGGTGGTACGGGCGGGCGGTGGAGGACTTCGAGTTCCAGATGCTCTACGGCGTGCGGCCGACCGAACAGCGGCGGCTGGCGGCGGCGGGGCACGTGGTGCGGGTGTACGTGCCGTTCGGCGAGCAGTGGTACGGGTACCTGATGCGGCGCCTGGCCGAGCGCCCGGCGAACGTGGCGTTCTTCCTGCGGTCCCTGGTCAGCCGTTCGTGAGGAGTTCGGTGGCATTTTCGGTGGCCAACGCCGTGCGCGCGTTGGGCGACGGCACGTACACGGCGGCGCTGCCCGGCGAGTGGACCATCGGACCCAAACCGCACGGCGGGTTCCTGCTGGCCCTGGCGGCACGGGCCGCGGTGGACGCGGCGCGGGTGGCGATGCCGGGCGACGAGCGCGAGCCGCTGGCGGTGAGCGCCCAGTTCCTGCACGCGCCCGAGGTGGGTCCGGTGCTGCTGCGGACGTCCGTGCGCAAGGCCGGGCGGACCGCGACCGTGGTGTCGGTGGTGATCGAGCAGCGCGGCCGGGCGTGCGTCGAGGCCGTCGTGACGGTCGGGCGGATGCCCGCGACCAAGCCGGACTACGCGGACCTGCCCCTGGTGTCCGCCACGCCGCCGCCGGACGCGGTGGACCTGGCGACCCTGGGTTCGGGCGGCGTCTACAAGCTCGGCGAGGTCTGCGACGTGCGGCTGGACCGCGCAGGAGCGGGCTTCCTGACCGGCCGCGTCGGCGACCCGCTGGCGCTGACCCTGTGGGCCAAGCCGCTGGGCGAGGACGCCGACCCGTACTTCGCGCTGGTCGCGGGCGACATCTCGATGCCGGTGACGTTCAACCTGGGCCGGTTCGGGTGGTCGCCCACGGTGCAGCTGACCGCGCTGCTGCGCGGACGGCCCGCGTCGGGCTGGCTGCGGGTGCGGGTGACGTGCACGGCGGTCCACGGGCAGTGGTTCGACGAGGACGCCACCGTGATCGACGCGACGGGCCGCCTGGTCTGCCAGGCCCGGCAACTCGCCCTGACCCCCGCCACGGCGTGAAGCACGTCAAGCTGGAGGGGACCGACGGCGGCAACTTCCTCGACCCCGACGCCTACCTCGACCTGCTGCCGACGCTGGTCGACGCCCTTCCGCCCGGCGCGCGGGCGTTCGCGGCCGACCCGGACCACTACGACTTCTTCAGCCGGCGGTGCGTCAAGGACCTCACGCCCGACACCGTCCTGCGCGGGACGGCCGACGGCGAGGCCTGGCTGGAACTCGGCTTCCGCCACAACTGCTGGAAGCACGAAGAAGACCTGAGCATCCGGTACGTCGGCGTCGCCGGCCCCGACACCGTCGACTGGACCGGCTTCGGCGCGGTCACGCTGGACGAGGTCCTGCCCCACGAGCACGGGTGCAGCCACGAGATCGGCTTCCTCGGCGGATCGCTCACCGTCGTCAGCCGCGACCTCGTCGCGACCTGGACCGAAGCGGACTGCCCCGACAAGTGACCTCCCCGGGGGTGCGCTGTGGGTCCGCCGAGCGGGTGGCAGGCTTTGCGCCATGACGACGATCGCGGTGTTGGGTGCGGGGAAGATCGGGGAGGCGCTGCTGTCCGGGTTGCTGCGCGGCGGCCGGGCGGCGGAGGAGCTGGTGTTCACCGAGAAGCACCCCGACCGGGCCGCCGCCCTGACCAAGGAGTACGGCGTCGAGGGGCTCGACGTCACCGAGGCCGCGCGGCGGGCCGACGTGCTGGTGGTGGCGGTCAAGCCGCAGGACATCGAGCCGCTGCTGGACGAGCTCGCGCCCGTGGTCAAGCCCGGCACCCTCGTCGTGTCGCTGTGCGCGGGCCTGCCGACCTCGCTCTACGAGCGCCGGCTGCCCGAGGGCACGCCCGTCGTCCGGGTCATGCCCAACACGCCGATGCTGGTCGGCGAGGCCATGAGCGCGATCTCCGCGGGCCGGTACGCCGGCGCCGACCACCTCAACCTGGTCGAGGAGCTGCTCACCACGGTCGGCAAGGTCGCCCGCGTCCCGGAGAGCCAGCAGGACGCCGTCACCGCCCTCTCCGGCTCCGGCCCCGCGTACTTCTTCTACCTGGTCGAGGCCATGATCGACGCGGGCATCCTGCTCGGCATCCCGCGAGACCTGTCCACGCAGCTGATCATCCAGAGCGCGGTCGGCGCGGCGCAGATGCTCAACCGCAACGACACCCACCCGGTGATCCTCCGCGAGGCCGTCACCTCGCCCGCCGGCACCACCATCATGGCCATCCGCGAACTGGAGAAGCACGGGGTCCGTGCGGCCATGCTCGCCGCCATCGAGGCTGCTCGGGACCGTTCGGTCGAGCTCGGACAGGCCCACGAGGCCCACTGATACCGCCATTGGCCGTCGCACCAGTCCCACGTGTCCCGTTACTCTCACAGGAGCACGTGCGTGTCGAACCGTCGGTGGGGAAGCCGACGGCACGACGCGTGTCGAAGGACGCGGTGATCCATGCCGGAGGAGAACGATCGAGCACCCCTGGTCCAGGTCAAGTTCCTGACCGTCGCCGAGGTGGCGTTGGTGATGAGGGTGTCCAAGATGACGGTGTACCGGTTGGTGCACTCGGGTGAGCTGACCGCAGTGCGCGTCGGCAAGTCGTTCCGGGTGCCGGAGAAGGCGGTGCACGAGTACCTGCGCAACGCCTACTTCGACGCCGGGTGAGGGCGGGCGCCGGCAGCCGGGTAAACTCACAGGCCGTTCGTGCCTGGTGTCGGCGCGCCCGAGTTTGGCGGGTGTCTCCACCAGCGCGTGGAGAAACACCTTCGTCTAGTGAGTGAGGAACCCGCATGGGCTCGGTCATCAAGAAGCGCCGCAAGCGCATGTCGAAGAAGAAGCACCGCAAGCTGCTGCGCAAGACCCGCGTCCAGCGCAGGAAGCGCGGCAAGTAAGTCCCGGTCTTCGGTGCCGGCGTCCCCCTCGGGGCCGCCGGCACCGGCATGTCCGGGGTCGGGTGCGCCCGGCACCGTCCTGTCGGGCGGCCATCCGGGTGAATGGCTCGGTGACCTGCGTCAAGAGCGTGACCACGAGACGATCGGGTACCCGAATCCGTGGGTAGAGTCCACGTCGCAGCAGTCCGCGCAGGTCGCAACCGTCTCGGAGTCGCATGGCGCCCAAGGTCGTTCTCGTCACCGGATGCAGCCGCTTCCTCGGCGGCCGGCTCGCCGCGCGGTTCGCCGCCAACCCCGAGATCGACCGGGTGCTCGGCGTCGACACCGAACCGCCGCCCCGCGACGTGCTGCGCCGCATGGGCCGCGCCGAGTTCGTCCGCGCGGACATCCGCAACCCGCTCATCGCCAAGGTCATCTCCACCGCGCACGTCGACACCGTCGTGCACGCCTCGGTGACCGCCAACCCGGCCGGACCGTCCGGGCGCACGGTGATGAAGGAGATGAACGTCATCGGCACGATGCAGCTGCTGGCCGCGTGCCAGAAGTCGCCGCACGTGCGCAAGCTCGTCGTGAAGTCCACCAGCGCCGTGTACGGGTCGTCTTCGCGCGACCCGGCGGTGTTCACCGAGGACATGGGCCCCAAGGACCTGCCGTCCAGCGGGTACGCCAAGGACGCCGTCGAGGTCGAGGGCTACGTGCGCGGCTTCGCCCGCCGCCGCCCGGACGTGGACGTGACGACCCTGCGGTTCACGAACTTCATCGGCCCCCGGATCGACACCGTGCTGACCAGGTACTTCGCCCTGCCGGTGGTGCCGACCGTGCTGGGTTACGACGCCCGCGTCCAGCTGCTGCACTCCGAGGACGCCCTGGCCGTGCTGGAACGCGCCACGCTGCACGACCTGCCCGGCGTGTTCAACGTCGGCGGCGACGGCGTGCTGCTGCTGTCCCAGGCCATCCGCCGCGCGGGCAAGCTGCCGCTCCCGGTGCCCACGGCCGCCGTGCCGACGGTGGGCAGGCTCTTCCGCAGCGCGCGCCTGGTGGACTTCTCCCCGGACCAGATGCGGTTCCTGAACTGGGGCCGCGTCGTGGACACGACACTGCTCAAGCGCGAGTTCGGCTTCACCCCGAGGTGGACCACGCAGCAGGCGTTCGACGACTACGTGAGCGGTCGCGGCATGCGACCCCTGCTCGACCCCGAGCTGCTGACGTCGGTCGAGCGCTCGGTGCTCGACGCGGCGGCGAAGCTCAGGTGAGAGGCTCAGGTGAGGAGCTCAGGTGAGGAGGTGGACGTGGCAGAGGCAAGGGTGATCCCCCTGCGCACGCCGGCCCGGCGGGACCAGCGGTCGAAGCAGCCCCGGCCCCCCGGCCCAGCAGAACCGACTCCGAACGATCGAACCCCCAACGATCGTTCCGCAAACGATCGTTCCACAAACGATCGGCCGACAAGTGTCGGGACCGCAAGCGCTCGGACGCCGAACGATCGTGCCGCAAACGATCGTTCCGACAATGATCGTGGCGCAAACGATCGTGCGGCAAACGATCGGTCCGCTGGTGATCGTTCTGTGGGCGAATCCGTCCCCTCGGAGTGGGAGGAGCGCCTGGCCGGGGTGCTGTCGTTCCTGCGCCGCCGCGTGCAGGGCGACTACGAGGTGGACGAGTTCGGCTTCGACCCGGACCTCACCGACCACGTCCTGATGCCCCCGCTGAAACCGCTGTACGAGAAGTGGTTCCGGGTGGAGACCATCGGCCTGCACAACGTGCCCGCGACCGGCGGCGCGCTGATCGTCGCCAACCACTCCGGCACACTCCCGCTCGACGCCACCATGACCGCCTACGGCATCCGCGCCGAACACCCGGCCCGCCGCCACCTGCGCATGCTCGGCGCGGACCTGGTGTTCAAGACCCCGGTCCTGGGTGCCCTGGCCCGCAAGTCCGGCCAGACCCTGGCGTGCAACCCGGACGCCGAACGCCTGCTGAGGTCCGGCGAGCTGGTCGGCGTGTGGCCCGAGGGCTTCAAGGGCATCGGCAAGCCGTTCAAGGACCGGTACAAGCTGCAACGCTTCGGCCGGGGCGGCTTCGTGTCGGCGGCGCTGAAGACCGGGGTGCCGATCATCCCGTGCTCGATCGTGGGCGCGGAGGAGATCTACCCGAAGATCGGCGACATCAAGGCCTTGGCGCGGCTGTTCGGCTTCCCGTACTTCCCGGTGACGCCGTTCTTCCCGCTGCTGGGTCCGCTGGGCGCGATCCCGCTGCCGTCGAAGTGGTACATCGAGTTCGGCGAGCCGATCCGCACCGACGTGCACGGCGAACAGTCGGCCGACGACCCGATGCTGGTCTTCAACCTGACCGACCAGGTCCGCGAGACCATCCAACAAACCCTGTACCGCCTGCTGACCCAGCGCCGGAACGTCTTCCTGGGCTGACCGCGGCAGTGGCGGCGGGCCGTGATCGCGGGCTGTGATCGCGGGGCGGGGTGGCGGGCTGTGGCGGCGGCAAAGTGCGGGCTGTGAGGGCGGGCTGTGGCGGCGGCAAACTGTGGGCTGTGAGGGCGGGCTGTGGCCGGCGCAAGTGCGGCCGAAGCGCGGGCCGTGATCGCGGCCGAACTGCCGGCCCACGCGAGCGGATCAGCCGCGGCGGCGGTAGGCCATGCCCGCTGCGATCGCGCCGGCCAGCGCGCCGGCGCCCAGCACCGAGGGCACGCCGATCTTGGCCGCCTTGCGCCCGGTCCGGAAGTCGCGGATTTCCCAGCCGCGCTTGCGGGCCGTTTCGCGCAGGCCCGAGTCCGGGTTCACGGCCACCGCCGTGCCGACCACCGACAGCATCGGCACGTCGTTCACCGAGTCCGAGTACGCCGTGCAGCGGCGCAGGTCCAAGCCCTCCTTGGCGGCCAGGGCGCGGACCGCGTGGGCCTTCGCGCGGCCGTGCAGGAGGTCGCCGACGAGCTTGCCCGTGTAGATGCCGTTCTCGCTCTCCGACACCGTCCCCAAGGCGCCGGTCAGGCCCAAGCGCCGCGCGATGATCTGCGCCAGCTCCACCGGGGTCGCGGTGACCAGCCACACGCGTTGGCCGGCGTCGAGGTGCATCTGGGCCAGGGCCTGGGTGCCGGTCCAGATCTTGTCGGCCATCAGCTCGTCGTAGATCTCCTCGCCCAGGCTGACCAGTTCCGCCACCGACCTACCCGCGACGAACGACAGGGCCTGCTCGCGGGAGGCCTTCACGCTCTGCGGGTCCTCCCGACCACCCACGCGGAACTTGATCTGCTGCCACGCGAAGCCCATGAGATCCGAGTTCTTGAAGTACTTCCGGGCCGCCAGGCCGCGGGCGAAGTGGAAGATCGACGCGCCCATCATCATCGTGTTGTCCACGTCGAAGAACGCGGCGGCGGTCAGGTCGGTGGGTGCTCCCGACGGTTCCGGCGACGGCGGGGTGGTCAGTGCCGCCTCGGCCGAGGCCGCGCCGGCCAGTTCGGCGAGTCGTTCCCGCTCGGCCGAGCTCTCCACCACACGCCTTTTCACCACGTCAGCGCCTCCCGGGGTCCGATGGGGACAGGGTAGCGATCAGCCGGTGAGACCGGGCAGCGGCAGCTGCGGGAGGGACAGCGTCGGCAGCTGGACGGGTGGCGTGACGGTGGCCGTCACGGACGGCAGCGGCAGGGGCGGGTTGCCGGTGCCAGGTGTGCCGGGGGTGGCCGCGGGCGGCGCGGTGGACTCGCCGCCGCCCGGGGTGGTCGCGCCGCCGGGGGTCGACAGCGGGATCGCCGGCTGGTCGGTGGACGACGGGCTGGGCGCGGTGGACGGGGGCGTGCACTCGCCGGTCGCGGGCACGGGGCCGACGTCGTCGACCTGGCCGGTGGTGACGGTGGCGCAGCTGGTGCGCGCGGCGAGGTCGGCGGCACGCTTGCCGATCCGGTCGAGCAGCTCCAGGGACGTGCCGGCCCGCGCGGTGGCTTCGGCGGGCAGCCGGCCGCGCAGGTCGCCCAGCCGGGTCGTCTGGGCCAGCGCCCAGTCGCGCAGCCCGGCCAGGGTGCGCTGGTCCGAGTTCGAGCCGTGCGCGGCCAGCACGCGGGAACCGGCCGCGGCGTCGGCGTCGAAGTCGGTCAGCGCCGTCAGGTACCCGCCCAGCGGGCCGCCGCCGGAGTCGCGGTAGCGGTCGGTCAGCGTCTCCATCTCCGAGACGCGGGCCGCCGCGAACTCCAGCCGCTTGTACCCCTTGGACTCCTCGCCGAAGGTCAGGCCCAGCGAGGCCGTCTCGGCGGTGCGCTTGACGCCGTACAGCGCGTCGCCGGGCAGCGCGTCGCGGGACAGCAGGAGGCTCATCCCGGCCAGCGAGAACACCAGGCACAACGCGGCGGCGAGGGCTATCGCTAATCGCCCACGCGCTCCACCCCGGGGTCGGCGGGTGCCGACCGCGGTGGGCTGGGACGGGCCGGACCCGGTGCCGGACCGGGCGGGACGCGTGCCGACGGGGGTGGGCCGGGACGGGCCGGTGCCGCCCGCGCCGGTGCCCGCCTGGGACGGGCTCGCGTCGGCGGGGCTGGTGCCTGCCGGGCTGGTGCCTGCCGGGCTGGTGCCTGCCGCGGCCGGGCTGGTGCCACTCGCGCCGGTGCCTGCCGGGTTGGTGCCTGCCGGGTTGGTGCCGGCCGCGGACGGGCTCGCGCCGAGCACCCGTTCCCGCATCCGGGCCCTGGTCGCCTCGTCCGGACCGCTGGTCGCCGCCGCCTTCCGCAGCAGCGCGACGACGGCCAGGTCGTCGGCGAGCTCGGCGCTCACGGGTCCGGCGGCCTCATCGGGCTGTGCGTCGACCGCACGAGCGAACTGCTCGTGCTGCCTGCGACGCCCCATCGGCGTGATCCTTCTGCCCACCATCCCGCACCGACTCGTGGAGGAGTACCTGCCCGAGTAACGAAGCCGGAGGTTCCGGGGTTACGCGGACACGACTGGCGCGATCGGGGGAACCCCGGCGGCGCGTCAGCGCAGCCAGTTCGGCAGCAGTTGTGCCAGACGGCGCACCGCGCGGTGCTGGAGGGCCTTGATCGCGCCTTCGTTGCGGCCCATCTTCGCCGCGGTTTCCGCCACGGACAAGCCCTGGATGAAACGGAGAGTGATGCATTCCCGCTGGTCGTCACCCAGTTGGGCCACACACCGGAGGAGCTCGGCGTTGGCCGCGTCGGTCAGCACCTCCTGCTCCGGACCGCTCGCGACCTCGCGGTTGTCGTCCGGATCGGCCGTCGTGACCTCCAGCCGGTAGCGGCTGGACTTCACGTGGTCGAAGACGATGTTGCGGGCGATGGTGACGAACCACGCACCCACGTCCCGGCCCTGGTAGCTGATGGACCCGATGCTGCGCAGCGCGCGCAGGAACGTCTCGCTGGTCACGTCCTCGGCCAGCGTCCGGTCGCCGACCCGGAACAGCACGTACCGGTAGACCACGTCCACGTACCGGTCGTAGAGCAGCCCGAACGCGTCCGTGTCACCCGCCTGGGCGGCACGCACCAGCTCCCACGGCTCTCCGGCCGGGTCCGTCTCCACGCTCTCGATCGTGCTGGACTGCCCTCCACTGCTCCACATCGAGCGGAGCGTCCGGTTGGTCCTGATGGTGTTGTCGCTAGCCCTTGCGCTCATCGGCTCGCGGCACCTCCACAGAGTCGCCGTTCGGGCAGCATACGTGTTGTTACTCCGTAGTAGGTAGCGGCAACCGGTCTCGAATCTGCGACGCGTTCGGAGGCACTGCGTGACGCCGCCCGTGCGTGACAGACTGCGCGGAGGGTCCGCAGTGTTCACCAGGAGGTCACCTTGACCGCTTCCGCTCGCAACGTCGCCGACCTGGTTCGCGCCTCCGCGCACCGTGGACCCAAGCACGTCGCACTGGTGGATGTCACGACTGCGAACAGTTACACCTGGGGCGAAGTCGACTCGTTCGTGGATCGCGAGGCTCACCGACTCGTGGACTCCGGTGTCGAGCCCGGTGACCGGGTCGTCGTGCGGCTGCCCACGGGTGTCGGGTTCTGCGTCGCCGTGTTCGGCGCGCTGCGCGCGGGCGCGGTCGTCGTGCCGGTCGGACCGGGTCAGCCGGCCCGCGAGTTGCAGCGGGTGCTGGCCGACTCCGGCGCGCGCCTGCTGGTCGGCGACGCGGGCGGGACGGACGTCGAGGCGCTGCCGGAGCCCGAGTTGGCGCCCGGCGAGGAGTTCACCGCGATCCGGTCGGGCGAGGACGTCGCCGTGCTCGGGTACACGTCCGGCACCTCCGGCAGCCCGCGCGGGGCGATGCTGTCGCACCGGGCGCTGCTGGCCAACGTCGACCAGTGCGCGTCCCTGCGGCCCGCGCCCGTGACGGCGGGTGACCGGGTGCTGCTGGCGCTGCCGCTGTTCCACGTCTACGGGCTGGGGCCGGGCCTGTTGCAGGTGGCGGGTGCGGGAGCGACCGCCGTGCTGCTGGAGCGGTTCGACGCCTCGGCCGCACTGGACGCCATCCGCGAGCACCGCGTGACCACGCTGGTCGGCGTGCCGCCGATGTACCAGGCGATCCTCAACCAGCCCGTCGAGCGGCTGCGCGAGGACCTGGCGACCGTGCGCCTGTTCACCTCCGGCGCCGCGCCCTTGGCGGCCGGGGTGCTGGAGGCCCTGCGCCAGGCCGTGGGCCTGCCGGTGTACGAGGGCTACGGGCTGACCGAGACCGGCCCGGTGCTGACGTCGACGCTGGTCGGCGGGGTGCCCAAGGCCGGTTCCGTGGGCCGGGCGCTGCCGGGCGTCGAGGTGCGCCTGGTCGACACCGACGGCCGGCCGCTGGACCTGGAGGAGGACGAGCCGGGCACGGGCCTGGTCGCGGCCCGCGGCGACAACCTGTTCAGCGGCTACTGGCCGGACGGGGCGCACGGCCCGGACGGGTCGGGCTGGTTCCGGACCGGTGACGTGGGCTTCTTCGACGAGGACGGCGACCTGCACCTGGTGGACCGGGCGGGCGACCTGATCATCGTGAACGGCTTCAACGTGTACCCGCACGAGGTCGAGCAGGTGGTGGCCGAGCTGGCGGGGGTCGCGGAGTCGGCGGCGGTCGGGGTGCCGGACGAGCGGACCGGGGAGTCGGTGAAGGTCGTGGTGGTGCCGGCGGCCGGCGCGGACCTGACCGAGGACGCCGTCAAGGAGCACTGCGCCGCGCGGCTGGCGAAGTTCAAGGTGCCGACGGTGGTGGAGTTCGCCCAGACCCTGCCGCACTCGCCCACCGGCAAGCTCGCCCGCGCCCGCCTGCGGATGCCACTGGCGTGAGCGGCACAATCGGCTCCGTGAGCCACCACGTGACGCTGATGAGCCGGGTCGACTGCCACGCGTGCGAGCAGGCCAAGGCGGACCTGGAGCGGATCTGCGGCGAACTCGGCGTGCCCTGGGACGTGCAGGACGTCGACAGCGACCGCGAACTGCGCGCCGAGTACGGCGACCGCGTGCCGGTGATCCTGGTCGACGGCGAGGAACACGGCTACTGGTCGGTCGAGGAACCCCGCCTCCGCGCCGCCCTCGCTTGAGAGCACCCCCGGATTACCGCCCGCTTACGGAATCGGCGAACCGGACGGCGGCGGGTGTCGAATTCCCCTTATGAACCGTTGGACCGCCGCCCTGGTCGGGATCGTGAGCGTGGTCGCCGCACTGGCCGCCGGGCACCTCGTCGCCGCGCTCGTCGGGCCGTCCGCCTCGCCTTTCCTCGCGGTCGGGAACACGTTCATCGACCTCACCCCGTCGCCGCTCAAGGACTTCGCCGTCCGGACCTTCGGCACCTACGACAAGCTCGTCCTGCTGATCGGCATGGCGGTGGTCATCGCGGCGCTCGCGATCGCCGCCGGGCTCCTGTCGCGTCGGAGTCCCACGCCGGGCACGGTGTTGGCCGCCGCTCTCGGCGTGGTGGGGGTCGCCGCCGTGCTCTACCGGCCCGACCTGGGCCAACTCGGTCTCCTCGCACCCCTGGCGGCCGGGGCGGTCGGGATCGGGGTGTTCCGGTGGTTGCACGCCGAAGCGCAGCGCGAGCGGCAGGTCGAGGGGCGGCGCAGTTTTCTGATCGTCGCCGGGGGCAGCGTCATCGCCGGGCTCGGTGGGCAGCTCCTCGGTCAGCGCACGGACGTCGAGGGGTCGCGCGCGGCTGTCGGCGAGCTCAAACCGACCGTGAAAGCGCCGGCGATCCCGGACGGCGCGGACTTCGCCGGGCAGGGCACGCCCTCGTTCATCACGCCCAACCGCGACTTCTACCGCATCGACACCGCGCTGAGCGTCCCGCGCCTGCGCGCCGAGGACTGGATCCTGCGCGTCCACGGCCTGGTCGAGCGCGAACTGACCCTCGACTACGCCGACCTGCGCCGACGTGACCTGGTCGAGCGCACGATCACCATGACGTGCGTGTCCAACGAGGTCGGCGGGCCGTACGTGTCCACGGCCAACTTCGTCGGCGTCCCCCTCCACCAGGTCCTGGAGGAGGCCGGGGTCAAGCCCGAGGCCGACCAGCTGTTCTCCACCAGCGCGGACGGCTGGACGGCCGGCTCGCCCGTGGACGTCGTCCTCGACCCCGACCGGGGCGCGCTGATTGCCCTGGGCATGAACGGCGAGCCCCTGCCGATCGAGCACGGCTTCCCGGCCCGCCTGGTCGTCCCGGGCCTCTACGGCTACGTGAGCGCCACCAAGTGGGTCGTGGAACTCGAACTCACCACCTTCGCCGCCAAGCGCGGGTACTGGCTGGACCGCGGCTGGGCGCAGCGCGCCCCGATCAAGACCATGTCCCGCATCGACAGCCCGAAGGGCCTGTCCAAGACCGGCGGCAAGGTCACCGTGGCGGGTGTCGCGTGGGCGCAGCCGACCGGTGTCGCGAAGGTCGAGGTGCGGGTGGACGGCGGACCGTGGCAGGTCGCCGAGCTGTCCGCCGACGTGAACGACTCGGCGTGGCGCATGTGGCGGCTGCCGCTGGACCTGCGGCCCGGGAGCCACACGGTCGAGAGCCGCGCCACCGACAAGTCCGGGTTCACCCAGCCCCAGGAGCGGGTGGCCCCGGTGCCGGACGGCGCGACCGGCTGGCACTCCCTCTTCTTCACGGTCGAGTGATCGCCGAAATTCACCCGAACCGGAGCGAACCGAGCATCGAACGTCTCAGTGAATACCGAACCCGGTAAAACTGAGGAGTGATCCGCCGTGCGGAACAGCAAGCTCGCCCTGGTCGGAGCCGCCGTCGCCGCCCTCGCGCTCACCGCGTGCAGCGCGAACGACAACGCCTCCACCGCCACCACGACCACCACCACGACCACCCAGGCGGTGGCCGACGGCGTCACCAAGACCACGGACGTCTTCGGCTCCGGCTGCGCCGGCGTCCCCCAGGACACGCAGAACGAGGGCTCCCTCCAGGGCATGGTGGACGACCCGGTGGCCACCGCCGCGAGCAACAACCCGCTGCTCACCAAGCTGGTCGCGGCGGTCAAGGCGGCCAACCTGGTGGACACGCTGAACTCGCAGTCCGCGATCACCGTGTTCGCGCCCGCCGACCCGGCGTTCGCCGAGCTCGGTGACGCCAAGTTCGCGGAACTGGCCGGTCAGCCCGACACGCTGGGCAAGATCCTCCAGTTCCATGTGGTCGGCAAGCGCTACGACGCCGAGGGCCTGCGCGCGGCGGGCACGGTCAAGGCGCTCACCGGGCAGGACCTGAAGGTCGAGGGCTCCGGCGCGACCATGACGGTCAACGGCGCGCCGGTCCTGTGCGGCAACATCCCGACCAAGAACGCCACCGTCTTCGTGATCGGCAAGGTGCTCACGCCTCCCGCGGCGTGACCTCGAGCGGACCTCGCAGCAGGTTCACTCGATGGTGGAACCACGCTGGAAAACCGGCGGTCCACCGCCCGGGGCCGAGTGCGGCGCGTATCCACGCCCGCCCTCGGCCCCCTTTCGTTGCGGGGGGATGTTCCGTGGGGTGTGGAGCAACATCAAGAAGTACCGCCGAGCGGTGTCCATCAACTTTGTGCATACGTTCACAAGCGGTACGGTGGGGCCATCACCCCGCTGGTGACGGTGCCCGGCGGGTCAATCGGTCGGATGTCGAGGAGAGCCAGCGTGGTGGATCGGCGGGGCGCGGGTGACGAGGTTGTGACCACCGCCGCCAAGAGAGCCGCCGACGCCTCCGCCGAGTCCACTCAGGCCGAGTCCGCCTCTGACGTCCGCGAGCGCGCCCGCGCCATCCCGGAGGCCGCCGTCGCCCGCCTCGCCGTGTACCTGAGGGTGCTCTCCGGCCTGGCCGAGCAGGGCGTGACCACCATCTCCAGCGAGGAGCTGGCGGGCGCCGCCGGGGTCAACTCGGCGAAGCTGCGCAAGGACCTGTCCTACGTCGGGTCGTACGGCACGAGGGGCGTCGGCTACGACGTCGAGGTCCTCGTGAGCCACATCGAGCGCATCCTCGGACTGACCCGGAAGCACTCCGTCGCGGTCGTCGGGATCGGTAATCTTGGTCACGCGCTGGCCAACTACGGCGGGTTCCCGAGCCGGGGTTTCCCGGTCGCCGCGCTGTTCGACATCGACCCCGACCTGACCGGTGTGCCGGTAGGTGGCATACCTGTCAACCACATCGACGACATCACGTCCGTGTGCGCCGAACGCGAGGTCTCGATCGGCGTCATCGCGACGCCGCCGCAGGCGGCTCAAGCCGTCTGCGACCGTTTGGTATCCGCCGGAGTGCAGTGCATCCTGAACTTCGCACCCGTTGTGCTCCAAGTGCCGGATTACGTCGAGGTGCGGAAGGTCGACCTGGCGGTCGAGATGCAGATCCTGTCGTTCCACGTCGCGCGACGGGCTGACGAAGCCGCCGGTGACGTCGTCAACGGTGTCGGTGTGGACGGGGTGGTGATTCGCCCGTGATCGTGCGGGTTGTGCGCCAGGTGGCGCTCATGGGCACGTCGGCGGAGCCGACCACGGGCAGGGTCCCGGTATGAGTGTCCTCGTCGTCGGACTTTCGCATCGCACCACCCCCGTTCCTGTGCTGGAGCGCGCCGCCGTCGCCGACTCCGACCTGGGCAAGGTCCTCGACCAGCTGCTCCAGGCGCCCAGCGTCTCCGAGGCCGTGCTGCTCTCGACCTGCAACCGGGTCGAGGTGTACGCGGTCGTCGAGACCTTCCACGGCGGCATGAACGAGGTCGTCGAGGTGCTGGCCCGGCAGGCCTCCGCCGAGCCGGCCGACCTGTTCGAGCACCTCTACGTGCACTACTCCGCCGCCGCCGTCGAGCACCTGTTCTCCGTCGCGGGCGGCCTGGACTCGATGGTCGTCGGCGAGGCCCAGATCCTCGGCCAGCTGCGCACCGCCTACAACCGGGCCGACGAGGCCGGCGTGGTCGGCCGCACCCTGCACGAGCTGGTCCAGCAGGCGCTGCGGGTCGGCAAGCGCGTGCACTCCGACACCGACATCGACCACGCCGGCGCGTCCGTGGTCTCCGAGGCCCTCTCCGACGCCGCCGAGGCGCTGGGCGGGCTCGCGGGCCGCCGCGCGCTGATCGTGGGCGCGGGCTCGATGGGCGGCCTGGCCGCCGCGCACCTGCGCCGCGCCGGCGTCGGCGAGGTCGTGATCGCCAACCGGACCGCCGCCAACGGCGCCCGCCTGGCCGAGTCGCTGACCGCCGACGGCGTGCCCGCCCGCTCCACCGGCCTGACCGACCTGGTCGCCGAGATCGCCCGCGCCGACGTGCTGTTCGCCTGCACCGGCTCGGTCGACACCGTCGTGGGCGCGGAGCTGATCGGCGACCGCGAGCCCGGCCGCCCGCTGGTCGTGTGCGACCTGGGCCTGCCCAAGGACGTGGACCCGGCCGCCGCGCTGCTGTCCGGTGTGCGCGTGGTCGACCTGGAGACCCTCCAGCGCCGGCTGTCCGAGGCCCCCGCGGGCCTGGGCGCGAGCCGTGCCGCCGAGATCGTGACCGAAGAGGTCCGCAGCTACCTGGCGGGCCAGCGCAAGGCCGAGGTCACGCCCACCGTGACGGCGCTGCGCAAGCGGGCCGCCGAGGTCGTGGACGCCGAGCTGCTGCGCCTGGACTCCCGGCTGCCGCAGCTGGACGGCACCGTCCGCGACGAGCTGGCCAAGACCGTGCGCCGCGTGGTCGACAAGCTCCTGCACACCCCGACCGTGCGGGTCAAGGAGCTGGCCGCCGCGCCCGGCGGCGAGGGCTACGCCGACGCGCTGCGCGAGCTGTTCGGCCTCGACCCGCAGAAACCGGCCGCCGTCAGCACCCCCCTCTCGACGCAGAACCCGACGCAGACCAAAGGTGAGAAGCGGTGAACCGCACCCTGAGGATCGGCACGCGCGGCAGTGCCCTGGCACTCGCGCAGACCGGTCACGTGGCCGACGCGTTGCGCGCCGCGGGCGCCGACGTGGAGATCGTGACCATCTCGACCCCCGGCGACCGGTCGTCCGCGCCGATCGCCGAGATCGGCATCGGGGTGTTCACCTCGGCGCTGCGCGACGCGCTGGCGAACGGTGAGATCGACATCGCCGTCCACTCCTACAAGGACCTGCCCACCGCGCCCGACCCGCGCCTGTCGCTGGCCGCGGTGCCCCCGCGCGAGGACCCGCGCGACGCGCTGGTCGCCCGGGACGGCCTGACCCTGGGCGAGCTGCCCGCCGGGTCGCGCGTCGGCACCGGCTCGCCCCGGCGGGCCGCCCAGCTCGACGCCCTCGGGCTCGGCCTGGAGGTCGTGCCCCTGCGCGGCAACGTGGACACCCGCATCCGCAAGGTGCGCGACGGCGAGCTGGACGCCGTGGTGCTGGCCCGCGCGGGCATCGCGCGACTGGGCCGGACCGCGGAGATCACCGAGACCCTGGAGCCCATCCAGATGCTCCCCGCGCCCGCCCAGGGCGCCCTCGCGGTGGAGTGCCGGGTCGACGACGTCGACACCGAGCACCTCCTCCGGTCCACTCTGGACGACTCGGCCAGTCGGGCCGCTGTCGCCGCCGAGCGCGCGCTGCTGGCCGCGCTCGAAGCTGGTTGCAGCGCGCCGGTCGGCGCACTGGCCGATGTGGTGGAAGACCTCGACGACCAGGGAGCGGTGGTCCACCGCCTGTCCCTGCGCGGGGTCATGGCGGCGGAGGACGGCGACCTCCTCCGTGCGTCCGCCACCGGTGACTTGACCGCAGCAGAGGAACTCGGCCGCGCGCTGGCCGCCGAGTTGCTCGACCTTTCCGGCCTCGCCGCTGCGCGGTCGGAAGGGCGTAGTTGATGGGGAGTGCCCTGATGACCCGCGCACGCAAGACCCCTGGCCGCGTCGCCTTCGTGGGTTCCGGCCCCGGCGACACCGGCCTGCTCACGGTCCGTGCCCGTGACCTGCTGGCCAAGGCCGAGCTGGTGGTGACGGACCCGGACGTGCCGTCCGAGGTGGTCGCCCTCGTACCGGACGGCGTCGAGACCCGCCCGGCGGTCGGCGACCCGGCCGACGTGGCGAAGGACCTGGTCGCCGAGGCGAAGAACGGCCACACCGTGGTCCGGCTGGTGGCGGGCGACCCGCTGACCCTGGACTCCGTGGTGAAGGAGGCGCACGCCGTCTCGAAGACCACGATCGCCTTCGACGTGGTGCCGGGCGTCCCGGCGGGCACGGCGGTGCCCGCGTACGCGGGCGTGGCGCTGGGCGCCGTGCACACCGAGGCCGACGTCCGGGGCGTGACCGACTGGGCGAGCCTGGCTTCCGCGCCCGGCACGCTCGTCCTGCACGCGACCGGCAGCCACCTGGCCGAGGCCGCGTCCTCGCTGGTCGAGCACGGCCTGGCCCCGCAGACCCCGGTCGCGGTGACCGCGGACGGCACCGGCTTCGGCCAGCGCACCGTGGACACCACCCTGGCCTCGCTGGCCGCCGACGCCGGTGACCTGGGCGGACCGCTGGTGGTGACCGTCGGCGCGGCCGTCGCGAACCGCGCGAAGCTGTCCTGGTGGGAGTCCCGCGCCCTGTACGGCTGGCGGGTGCTGGTGCCGCGCACCAAGGAGCAGGCGGGCGCGATGAGCGACCGGCTGCACTCGCACGGCGCGATCCCGGTGGAGGTGCCGACCATCTCGGTCGAGCCGCCCCGCTCGCCCGCGCAGATGGAGCGCTCGGTCAAGGGCCTGGTCGACGGCCGCTACCAGTGGGTGGTGTTCACCTCGACCAACGCCGTGCGCGCGGTGTGGGAGAAGTTCCGCGAGTTCGGCCTGGACGCGCGGGCGTTCTCCGGCGTGAAGATCGCGTGCGTGGGCGAGTCCACGGCGGCGAAGGTGCGCTCGTTCGGGATCATCCCCGAGCTGGTGCCCTCCGGCGAGCAGTCCTCCGAGGGCCTGCTGGCCGACTTCCCGCCCTACGACGACATCCTCGACCCGGTGGACCGCGTGCTGCTGCCGCGGGCGGACATCGCCACCGAGACCCTCGCGGCGGGCCTGCGCGAGCGCGGCTGGGAGATCGACGACGTGACGGCCTACCGGACCGTCCGGGCCGCCCCGCCGCCCGCCGACACCCGCGAGATGATCAAGTCCGGCGGGTTCGACGCGGTGTGCTTCACCTCGTCGTCCACCGTGCGGAACCTGGTCGGCATCGCGGGCAAGCCGCACGCCCGGACCCTCGTGGCGTGCATCGGCCCGCAGACGGCGGAGACCGCGCGCGAGTTCGGCCTGCGGGTCGACGTGCAGCCGGAGGACGCCAACGTGCCGGCCCTGGTCGACGCGCTGGCCCAGCACGCGGCCCGGCTCCGGGCGGAGGGCGCACTGCCCCCGCCTCGCAAGACCAAGCGTTTGCGCCGCTCGTAAACAGCAATCGGTCGGGGCCACTTCACGGTGGCCCCGACCGCGTTTCGTAGGGAGTGCCGCCGTGTTCCCCGCCCACCGCCCCCGCCGCCTGCGCACCACGCCCGCCATGCGCCGCCTGGTCTCCGAGACCACCGTGCGCCCGCGCCAGCTGGTGCTGCCCATGTTCGTCAAGGAAGGCGCCGACGCGCCGAGCGAGATCGCGTCCATGCCGGGCGTGCTCCAGCACACCCGCGAGTCGCTGCGCAAGGCCGCCGTCGAGGCCGTCCAGGCGGGGGTCGGCGGCATCATGCTGTTCGGCGTCCCGAGCACCCGCGACGCCGTCGGCTCCGGCGCGACCGACCCCGACGGCATCCTCAACGCCGCCCTGCGCGACCTGCGCTCGGAGCTGGGCGACAGCACCGTGCTGATGTCGGACTGCTGCCTGGACGAGTTCACCGACCACGGCCACTGCGGCGTCCTCACCCCCACCGGCGAGGTCGACAACGACGCCACGCTGGAGGTCTACGGCGAGATGGCCGTCGCCCAGGCCCGCGCCGGCGCCCACGTCGTCGGCCCCAGCGGCATGATGGACGGCCAGATCGGGTTCATCCGCGCCGCCTTGGACGAGGCCGGGTACACCGACACCGGCATCCTCGCCTACGCGGTCAAGTACGCCTCCGCGCTCTACGGGCCGTTCCGGGACGCGGTGGAGTCGCAGCTCAAGGGCGACCGCAAGACCTACCAGCAGGACCCGGCCAACGCCCGCGAGGCGCTGCGCGAGGTCGAGCTGGACCTGGCCGAGGGCGCGGACATGGTCATGGTCAAGCCGGCCCTGCCCTACCTGGACGTGCTGGCGTCCGTCGCGCAGGTCTCGACCGTGCCGGTCGCGGCGTACCAGATCTCCGGCGAGTACGCGATGGTCGAGGCCGCCGCCCGCAACGGGTGGATCGACCGCGAGCGGACCGTGCTGGAGACCCTGACGTCGATCCGCCGCGCGGGCGCGGACATCGTGCTCACCTACTGGGCGGTGGAGGCGGCACGGTGGCTCGACCGGGAGTGACCCCGCCCCCGCGCTGGATCGAGATCTCGCGCTGGCTGTGGATCGGCAGCGCCGTCGTCGGCCTCGGCCGGTTCCTGGTGCAGCTGGCCGACCGGGAGATGCTGATCGGCAGGCTGCGCCAGGAGCAGCCCACCCTGTCCCAGGACGAGCTGGACGCCGCGGCGACCGGTGGCGTGGTGTTCGGCCTGCTCCTGGGCGGTCTGCTGGTGCTGGTGTACGCGCTGCTGGCCAACCGCATGGCGCAGGGCCGCAACTGGGCGCGGATCGTGCTGACCGTGTTCGGCGCGGTCGGCGTGTTCCTGGGCGTGGTTCGGCTGATCGCCGTGGGCTCGGGGCTGGCGGCGGCGTTCCAGCTGGTCATCCCGACCGCGGACCTGGTGTTCGGGGCGATCACGATGGTCCTGGACGCCATCGCCCTGGTCCTGATGTACCTGCCGTCGGTGTCGTCCCACTTCGTGGTGTCCCGGACTCCAGTTCAAAGGACCTGACGGACACAGCGGTCCGTCAGCCCCGGTGCACCACGGGTAGCTAACGGATTGTGGTTTCCGGTCGACGCGGAGCGCACGGGCTTCTACGGTCCGCGCATGACCACTCCTCAAAACCCGTACGGCCAGGGTGGGCCGGGCGGCCCGCAGCAGCCGGGCGGGTACCCCCAGCAGGGCGGCCACCCGCAGCAGGGTGGCTACCCCCAGCAGGGCGGTTACCCGCAACAGGGTGGCTACCCGCAGCAGGGCGGGTACCCCCAGCCGGGCGGACCCCAGGGCGGCTACCCCCAGCAGGGCGGGTACCAGCAGCCCGGCGGCTACCCGCAGCAGCCCGGCTACCCGCCGGCCGCCCCGCCACTCGGGCACCACGAGCTGCACCGACCCCAGCGCCCGAAGTCCGTCGACACGGCCTTCCTGCTGTACATGGTCCTCGCGGGTCTGGGCATCCTGGCCACGGTCTTCAGCTTCTTCACCGCCAAGCAGGCCGCGGAGCAGGCGCTCAAGGACCTCCGCGACGCCGGTCTCGACACCTCGAACATCCCGGTGCCGGAGCCGTCCTACGGCAGCGCGATCGTCAACCTGATCCTGTTCGCGGTGATGATCGCCCTGGTCATGCTGATGCGCAACGGCCAGAACTGGGCGCGCATCGTGCTGGCCGTCCTGAGCGGCCTCTACCTCATCCTGGCTCTGATCCTCGCCATCGGCATCGGAGTGCTGTTCAGCTTCGGCATCTTCGGCATCATCCAGGGTGTGTTGATCATCGTGAACATCGCGCTGACCATCGGTGCGCTGGTGATGATGTTCCGGCCGGACGCCAACCACTACTTCAAGGCGAGCTGATCCCAGCCGCCCGGTCACGAGGTCGCTGCACACCGCCTGTCGCGGTGGACAGCGACCTTGTCTGGTTCTAGCGTTTCGATCGTGACCATGCCTCAGGACCCCGACGAGGGTCGGCAGCAGCCCGCGATACCCCCGCCACCGCCGTTGAGCGAATCCGAGCTGTCCGGTGCGCAGGCGGTCGACCGGCCCGCGGCGCCCACCGAGGTGCGGGTGTCGTTCTGGATCTGGGTCGCCGGTGCGGTCCTGTTCGGGCTCGGCGCGATCTACGCGCTCACCCAGCGCGACCAGTTCACCGAGGCGGTCCGGGCGACGCCGCAGGCCAAGGACCTCGCGCCGGACGCCATCGAGGCCGCCGCGACCGCGAGCTGGCTGTTCGCCGTGCTGCTGAACGTGGTGCTGGCCGGTCTGCTGGTGCTCTTCGCGTTCCAGGTGCGGGCGGGCAAGAGCTGGGCCCGGGTCGTGCTCGCCGTGCTGACCGCGCTGGTCCTGCTGATCGTGCTGTTCGGCCCGTCGCCGCTCGGCCTGCTCACCGCCCTGCTCAGCATCGTGGGCGTGGTCCTGCTGTACCTGCCCAACTCGAAGGCCTACTTCGACGCGGTGAAGCGGGCGCGGTGACCGACCAGCCGCCGGCGACCGCTCGGGCGGCGGTGGCGCTGTGGTACGCGCTCGCCGCGTTCGGCGTGGTCAACGTCGCCTACCTGTGGGTGCGCCGCGACGCGCTGGAGGAGGTCGCCGCCCGCGAGGGCTTCGACGACGGCGCGGTGACGGCGTTGTTGCTCCAGCTCACCGCGGTCGCGGTGGTGTTCGGGGCCGGGTACGCGGTCTTCGGGCGGATGCTGCGGCTGGGCAAGCCGTGGGCGCGGCGCGCGGTCACCGCCGTGGCGCTGCTGCACGTGGTGTGGCTGCTGCTGTCCCGGTCGGCGTCGGCGAACGTGGTGGTGGTGCTGCTCATCGTCGCCGGATGTGTGCTCACCTGGCTGCGCGGTACGGCAGAGTGGGTGAAGCAGCACTAGCTCCCGGAGTCGACCATGCCCGAGCCAGACCCGTTCGCGTCGCCGTTCCACCACGTCCGGTTGCCCGGCGAGCCCGAGCCGACCACCGGGTACGGCTACCTGGGGCCGATGCCCGGCGCGCCCGAGCACCCGGTCGACCCGTACGCGGCCTCCAGCCCGTACGCGTCCAGCCCTTATGCGGCGCCCAACGCGTACGAGACGTCCAATCCGTACGCGACGCCGACCTCGGCACCCAACCCGTACGCGGTGCCGGTGGGGTACCCGTACGTGTCGGCGGCGGCGGACGTGCACGTCAAACTGTTCCAGCGGCCGATGGCGCTGCTGGTGTCGTCGTGGAGCTGGCTCGCGGCGACCGTGCTGGTGGTGCTCGTGCTGCCCGCCCTGTTCTTCCTGGACCCGGACGTGCACGCGGCCGAGCTGTACGAGGAGTCGCAGACCGAGCTGGAGCCGATGACCCGCGCCGAGGCCGAGATCGTCGCCCAGATCACCCCGATGATCTTCGCGGTGATCTTCGCCGTCCTGGCCGTCCCGTACGTCGTCGCGGCGATCAAGCTGCGCGGCGGGCGGAACTGGCCGCGGGTGGTGCTGGCGGTGCTCGGGGCGCTCGCTGCGGTGTTCGGGCTGATCATGCTGGCGGTGTTCGCGGGCGGCGCGGTGCCGTACGTGAACTGGGTGGCGGGCACGGTCTGGGCGCTGCTGTTCCTCGCCGCCGTCTTCCTGGGCATAGTGGCCATGTTCGTCCCGCCGGCCAACGCGTACGTGAGAGCGGTGAGCGCCCGATGACCCAGCCGCCGTACGGGCCGCCCCAGGACCCGCAGCAGCACCCCTACCAGCAGTACCCGCAGGCCGGGCAGGTCCAGCACGGGTTCCCCGCCATGCGCGGCGTCGACCAGCGGACGACCGGTGTCGTGCGGCCCCCGGTGGTCCTCGTCGGGTTCGTGCTGTGGCTGGTGGCCGCGATGGCGTGGCCGGTGGGCACCGTGGTCCGGGTCGGCGTCGAGGAAGGCAGCTTCGAGGGCTTCGGGCCGATCATGTCGATGTTCGTGTCCCTGTGCCTGTTCGTCGGCGGGCTGTGGGGCGCCGTGGCGTTCTACGGCGGCAGCTACTTCGCCCGGATCGCGCTGTGCGGCGGCTCGATGGTGATCGGCGTGCTGGCGCTCGCGGCGGCCCTGGTCGCGGCCCGGGACGAGCTGGACGAGCCGCTGTCGTGGGTGGTCATCGTGGCCAGGCTGGTGCTGCCGGTCGTGGCCGCGGTGGTGAGCTTCCTGCCGGGCACCCGGCACTTCTTCGCGGGGAACCTCGGCTAGTGGAACAGCCCGTCCTGTACGCCGAGCCCGGCGCGTCCTGGTGGCCCCTGCTGTGGGGACCGGTGTTCGTGCTGGTCGGCGTGGTCGTGGAGGCGGTCACCGGCGGCGTGTGGATCGCGCTGTGGGCGGTCGTCGGGTTCGTGCTGACCTGCTGCGCCGCCCTGTGGGTGGCCGGGCGGCGGCGCGTCTACGGGGTGCGGCTCACCCCGGTGTCGCTGCGCCTGGGCCAGGAGGAGCTGCCCACGCGGGACATCGCCGAGGTCGAGGGCGTCGAACCGCGCGCCGGTGCGAAAGTGCTGGGTGGCGGGTGGACCGTGCCGCGCGGGACCAGTGAAGTGCCGATCCGGCTCGCCGACGGAGCCGTGGTCACCGGGTGGGCGCGGGACCCCGACGCGCTGCGCGAGGCCGTCCACCGCCTGCTGACGCACCGGACATGAGAGGCTTGCACACCGTGACGACTGTTCCCGGGCTGCACCAGCCGAAGCGCGCGATCGTCGCCGCGGTCGAGGTGGTGGCGGTGGTGGCGCTGGCGTTCGCGGTCGTGTGGTGCTGGCACCGGGGTGTCCTGCGCTACAGCTACCCGGCCGCCGACCGCGCCCCGCTGGAGTCCACGCGGTACCTCGGCAACTGGATCGGCGCGGCGATCGGCCTGGCCACACTGGGTGGTGTGCTGCTGCTCGACGCGGCCCGCCAGGTGGTGCTCGCGGTCCGTGCCCGTGGTCGGAAGCAGGCCGATCCGCCGGACGTGTGAGACTGGGGGGCGTGACTTCGACGCGATCCCAGGCGCTGTTCGAGCGCGCGGCGGCGGTTATCCCCGGTGGCGTCAACTCGCCGGTCCGGGCCTTCCACTCGGTGGGCGGCACGCCCCGGTTCATGGTGCGCGGCGAGGGACCCCATCTGTGGGACGCCGACGGCAACCGGTACGTCGACCTGGTGTCCTCGTGGGGGCCCATGATCCTCGGCCACGCCCACCCGTCGGTGGTGGAGGCCGTGCGCGCCGCGGCCGTGCACGGCCTGTCGTTCGGCACGCCGACCGAGGGCGAGATCGAGCTCGCCGAGGAGATCATCGACCGGGTCGGACCGGTCAACCAGGTGCGGCTGGTCAACTCCGGCACCGAGGCCACCATGAGCGCCATCCGCCTGGCCCGCGGGTTCACCGGGCGGCGCAAGGTGATCAAGTTCGCCGGCTGCTACCACGGGCACGTGGACGCGCTGCTCGCCCAAGCCGGGTCCGGAGTCGCCACGCTGGGCCTGCCGACCTCGCCGGGCGTGACCGGCGCGCAGGCCGCCGACACGATCGTCCTGCCGTACAACGACGTCAAGGCCGTGCGGAAGGCGTTCGAGGAGAACCCGGACGAGATCGCCTGCGTGATCACCGAGGCGGCGGCGGGCAACATGGGCGCGGTCGCGCCCAAGCACAACGCTGAGCTGCGCGAGCTGTGCCACGAGCACGGGGCGCTGCTGGTGATGGACGAGGTGATGACCGGGTTCCGGGTGTCCCGCTCGGGCTGGTTCGGGCTGGAGAACGTGCCCGGCGACCTCTACACGTTCGGCAAGGTCATGTCCGGCGGCCTGCCCGCGGCGGCGTTCGGCGGGCGCTCGGAGATCATGTCCCGGCTCGCGCCCAGCGGTCCGGTGTACCAGGCCGGGACCCTGTCCGGTAACCCCGTGGCGGTGGCGGCCGGCCTCGCCACCCTGCGCGCCGCGACCGACGAGGTCTACCTGAAGCTCGACGCCAACGCGACCCGCCTGGGCGCCCTGTTCACGGCGGCGCTGACCGAGGCCGGCGTGCCGCACCGCGTCCAGTTCGCGGGGAACCTGGTGAGCGTGTTCTTCACCGAGGACGAGGTCACCGACTACGCCGGCGCCCAGGCCGCGCAGACCTGGCGCTTCCCCCCGTTCTTCCACGCCCTGCTGGAGCGCGGCGTGTACGCGCCGCCCAGCGCCTTCGAGGCGTGGTTCGTCAACGCCGCCATGACCGAGGAGGACTTCGCGGTGATCGCGGACGCCCTACCCCACGCCGCCCGCGCCGCCGCCGCTGCCACCGAGGTGCAGAAGTGAGCCGCACCGTCGTCCACATGCTGCGACACGGCGAGGTCCACAACCCGACCGGCATCCTCTACGGCCGCCTGCCCGGGTTCAAGCTGTCGGAAAGAGGCCAGAAGCAGGCCCTGACCGTCGCAGAGCACCTGAGGGACCACGACATCGCGCACGTCGTGGCGTCCCCTTTGGACCGTGCACAGCAGACCGCCGCACCGATCGCCGACTCCCACCGGCTGGAGCTGGCGACGGACGACCGGCTGATCGAGGCGGACAACCAGTTCGAGGGCTTGAAGGTGGCGGTGGGGGACGGTGCTCTGCGGTCGCCCAAGCACTGGCCGAAGCTGGTGAACCCGTTCCGGCCGTCGTGGGGCGAGCCGTACCTGGAGATCGCCCACCGGATGTTGGGCGCCGTCCAGCGGGCGCGGTTGGCGGCGGAGGGCCACGAGGCGGTGTGCGTGTCGCACCAACTGCCGATCTGGACCCTGCGTAGGTTCCTGGAGGGCAAGCGCATGTGGCACGACCCCCGGCGGCGAGAGTGCTCGCTGGCGTCCCTGACCAGCCTCGTGTTCGAGGGCGAGGAACTGGTGAGGGTCGTCTACACCGAGCCCGTGGGCGCGACCAACCCGAGGGTGACCGGGGCATGAGGCGGTTTGTGCTCGCGTTGGTCGGTGTTCTGGTCGGCGTGCCGGCCCTGGCGGGTTGCTCCACCGGGGACGACGCGGTGGTCGCCGGCTCGGACTTCCAGTTGGTCGCCCCGGCCGGCCAGGTCCGCATCCGCTACGACGCGGACGAGCGCAAGGTCGTGCGCGGCCTGACCGGCCCGGACGTGCGCGACAACGCGAAGACCGTGAACCTGGACGACTACGCGGGCAAGGTCGTGGTGGTCAACATCTGGGGTTCGTGGTGCCCGCCGTGCCGGACCGAGGCCCCCGAGTTGCAGAAGGTCCAGGACGAGCTGGGCGCGGACGCGGTGCAGGTGCTCGGCGTGGCGGTGAAGGAGAGTTCTACCGAGGGGCCTCGGGACTTCCTGGCCAATCGGGGGTTGACGTATCCGTCGATCTACGACGAGTCGGGGCGGTCGATCCTGGTGTTCAAGGGGTTGCCGCCCAATGCGGTGCCGTCCACGTTTGTGTTGGACAAGCAGCATCGGGTGGCGGCGGTGTTCTTGGTGGGGGTTATCGCTTCGGACCTCACGCCGATCGTGAAGGAACTCGCGGCGGAGTAGCTCCGTCCTTCGCACTGGCCGCCCATCGCGCCGAAGGCGCACGCCCGAAGGGCGGGGGGTTCTTGCGTTCCGCCAAGCGGCAGCGACCACGGGAAGGGCCTCGGTTTCTTTCCCCGTCCGGCCTGGGCGAAGCCCAA